>DASYZR010000061.1 GCA_035945995.1 bacterium | reverse complement strand
ATCCAGCATCCGGCTCTTGGCGGTTTTCGGGGCAGCGCGATACCGTGGTCCGAGGGAGGCGATGTATTCGCGGATGCTCTGCGGGCCCATGATGCCTCCTGCGCCCTCGGTAACAGGGGTTATGAGGCATCAGGACTTCGCCCGGTAACATTATTTATGAGGCAGATCGCGCCGTTGACGGATCGCGGTTCCCGTGTTAGGATGGCCGGAGTGCTTTATTACTCTATCGCTTTATCGAGGTAAAGTATGCGCGAGCGCTGGCAACTGATCCCGGCCGGGACCCGCGATTGGCTGCCCCGGCAGGCCGCCCGCATCCGCGCGGCGACCGGCGGCGTGCTCGCGGAAGCCGCGCGTTGGGGGTACCGTGAGGTCGCCACCCCGACGCTCGAGTACCTCGACGTGCTGGTGCTGGGCGAGGGCGCCGGCGCCGCGGACCGGCTGTTCAAGCTGGTCGACCGCGGCGGCGAGCTGCTGGCGCTGCGGCCCGAGATGACGACGTCGGTCGCGCGACTCGTCGCGACGCGGCTTCGAGACGAGCCGCTGCCCCTGCGCACAGCCTACGCCGGTCAGGTCTTCCGCGGCCGCGAGGCCGGTTCCGCGCGCCTCCGGGAGTTCCCGCAGGTCGGGTGCGAATTGATCGGCGCGCGGGGCGTCGACGCCGACGCCGAGATCGTGGCGCTGGCGGTCGCGTCCCTCCGCGCGGCCGAGGCGCCGGCGTTCACCCTGAGCCTCGGGCACGTCGGATTTCTGCAGGGTGTGCTGGCCGGCCTGGACCTCTCGGAGGCGGACGCCGCCGACGTGCGGGCCCTCCTCTACCAGAAGGACTTCGTCGGCCTCCGCGATCTGCTGGAGCGCCACCGCGCGCCGGCCGAACGCCTCGACGCCCTCATGGCCCTGCCGGCCCTGCGGGGCGCCGGTGCCCTGGAGGACGCCCGCCGGCTGGTGCACACGCCGGCCGGCCGCGCCGTCGTCCGGGATCTCGAGGCCCTCGTCGAGGCGCTCACGGCGCACGGAGTCGCCGACACGGTGACGATCGACCTGAGCATCATTCGCGACTTCGACTATTACACCGGCATCGTCTTCGAGGGGCACACGGCGTCCCTCGGCGCGCCGCTGCTGGGCGGCGGCCGGTACGACGCCCTGCTCGAGCGGTTCGGGGTGTCGCTGCCCGCCACCGGGTTCGCGGTCCGGATCGAGCGGGTGCTGGCCGCGGAGACGGCGGAGGGTCCGGGAGGCGGTGCGCCGGAGTGGGCGCCGGACGCGATGGTCGCGTGGGAGCCGGGATGCCGCGGCGGCGCGGCGGCCTGCGCGCGGGCGCTTCGAGCGCACGGCCTCGCCGTCGTGCTGGAAGTGCTTGACCGGTCCTGGGACGAGGTGGCGGCGGAGGCGGCGCGGCGGGGTGTGCCGCGTGCGATCCTGGTCGGCAACGGAACGGCCCGCGTCCGGGAGGGCGAGGCCCCCGAGCGCACCGTGCCCGTGGCGGACCTCGCCGCCGGGGTGGCGGCCGGGACCGTGGCGCGCGAGACGGTGTCATGACGCGCGCGCGCGACCCACGCGGCGCGGACCTCGTGACGATCGCGGTGCCGTCCGGCCGCCTGCTCGACGACACGATGCAGACGCTCGAGGCGGCCGGATACGTCGACGGCGACGCCTGGCGCACGAGCCGCCGCCTCATCGTGCCCGGCACGACCCCGGCGATCCGGTGCCTGATCGCCAAGCCCGTCGATCTGCTCACCTATGTCGAGCACGGCGCGGCCGACCTCGGCGTGGCCGGCAAGGATGTGCTGCTCGAGCAGGGCCGCGACGTCTACGAATTGGTCGACCTCGGCTTCGGCGCGTGCCGCGGCGTGCTGGCGTTTCCCGAGCCGCTCGCCGGGACCTGGGAGCGCCTCGTGCCGCTCCGGATCGCCACGAAGTATCCCCGGATCACCGAACGGCACTTCGGGAGCCGGGGCCGGCCGGTCGAGATCATTCCGATGAACGGGACCGTGGAATTGGCGCCGCAGGTCGGCCTGGCCGACGGCATCATGGATCTCGTGATGAGCGGACGCACGCTGCGCGAGAACGGCCTCGTCGAAGTGGCCGAGCTCTTCCCGTCGACGGCGCGCCTCGTGGTCAACCGCGTCAGCCTGCGCAGCCGCGCCGGCGCCGTCGCGTCGGTGATCGACGGCCTGCGCGCCGCAGTGGCCCGGCCGGCGTCCCCCGCCGAGGGACTCACGCCGCCCGGCGTAGACGGAGGGACCCCGTGGACGTGATCCGGTTGGCCGACGCCTCGCCCGAGCGCCTGCAGCGGATTCTCCGCCGCTCGAGCGCGGAAATCTTCGATCCCGCGCGGATGGCCCACGTCGGCGCCATCATCGCGGACGTCGAGCAGCGCGGCGATGCCGCGATCGTGGAGGCGACGGCACGGTACGACGGCGTGGCGCTGCCGCCGGAGGGGCTCGCGGTCGCGGGCGACGAGGTGCGGCGCGCGCACGACGCGATCGACGACGGACTGCGGACGGCGCTGGTCGCCGCGATCGAGCGCACCCGCCGCTATAACGAGCGGCTGCGGCCCCCGTCGCTCGTCCTCGACGAGCTCGAAGCCGGTATTACGACCGGCGTGAAATGGTCGCCGGTGGACGCGGCCGGTCTCTACGTCCCGAGCGGCAAGGGTACGTTTCCGTCGACCCTCGTGACCCTCGTCACCCCGGCCGTCGTGGCCGGTGTGGACGAGATCGCGGTCGTGGTGGCGCCCCGGCCGGACGGCAGCGTGGATCCGGCGATTCTGGTCGCCGCCGACCTGCTCGGCGGGCCGCAGGTGTTCCGGTGCAACGGGGTGGCGGGCATCGCCGGGCTGGCCTGCGGGACGGCGACGCTGCCGCGCGTCCGCCTGCTGGGCGGGCCCGGCAACCCCTACGTCACGGCGGCGCAGATCGCGGTGCAGTCGCGGGGGGTGCGCCTCCTGTCGGTCCTCGGGCCAACCGAGTCAATGATCCTCGCCGACGAGGGCGCCGACGCGGACCGGCTCGCGCTCGACCTGTTGAACGAAGCGGAGCACGGCAGCGACTCCGCGGCGCTGCTCGTTACGGCGTCGGACGCGCTGGTGGCCGACGTCCAGGAGCACCTGCCGCGCTACCTGGCGCAGCTGCCGGAGCGCCGGCGCGCCTTTGCGGACGCGGCCATGCGCGACTACGGCGGCGCCGTCGTGGCCCGCTCGATGGAGGAGGCGGTCGCCTTCGTCAACCTCTACGCGCCCGAACACCTGCAGATCGCCACGCGCGATCCGCTCGCCACCCTCGCCGGCGTGCGGCATGCCGGCGAGGTGCTGCTGGGTCAGGACACGCCGTTCTCGGCCGCCAACTACGCGATCGGCGTCCCGGCTGCGCTGCCGACCAGCGGGTTCGCCCGCGTCGCCTCGGGGGTCACCGTGTTGAGCTATCTCAAAGCCACCTCGGTCGCCGCGCTCGATGCGCGGGGCCTCGCCGCGGTCCGGCCCGTCGTCGAGCGGCTCGGCCGGTACGAAGACTTCCCGGCACACGTGCTGGCGGTCACCGCCCGAGGATTGGACACGTGAGCCCCGTCTCGCGCGGGGCGAACGGCCGCACGGGACGCGCCTCGCGCGGCACGGGCGAGACGAAGGTCGAGGCGCGCTGGGACCTCGACGGCACGGGCCGGGCGGATCTCGCGACCGGCGTGCCGTTCCTCGATCACATGCTCGAGCAGATCGGGAGGCACGGCCGGTTCGACCTGTCCGTGGCGGCGTCCGGGGATCTCGAGGTGGACGCCCACCACACGGTCGAGGACGTGGGCGTCGCCCTCGGCCGCGCCTTCAAAGACGCCGTCGGCGACGGTGCCGGCATCTTCCGCTACGCGTCGGCCTACGCGCCGCTCGACGAGGCCCTCGTCCTCGCCGTGGTGGACGTGAGCGGCCGGCCGTACCTGCACTACGCGGTGCCGGTGGCGCGGCAGCGCCTCGGCGCCTACGACACCGACCTCACCGAGGAATTCTTTCGCGCCTTCGCGATGAACGCGGGCCTGACGCTCCACCTGATGCTCATCCACGGACGAAACGGCCACCACGTGATCGAGGCCGCGTTCAAGGCGCTGGCGCTCGCGCTCGATCGGGCGACGCAGCGGGATCCCCGCGTGACCGGGATCCCGTCGACCAAGGGAACGCTGGCGTGATCGTGATCGCGGACTATGGGGCCGGCAACCTCCACAGCATCAGCATGGGGCTTCGCCGGCAGGGGCTCGAGGTGCGGGTGACCGACGATCCGCGCGACCTCGACGGCGCCGCGGCCCTCGTCGTGCCGGGGGACGGCGCGTTCGGTCCGGCCATCGCCGAACTCCGCCGGCGCGGTTTCGCCGACCGGATCGTCGAGTACCTCCGCTCCGGCCGGCCGTTCCTCGGGATCTGTCTGGGAATGCAGCTGTTGTTCGAGGAGAGCAGCGAGGGCGGCCTGCACCGCGGTCTCGGCGTGCTGCCGGGCCGGGTCGTGCGTCTGCCCGCGGCGGTCAAGGTGCCGCACATGGGCTGGAACCAGTTGCGGGTCGACCGGCCGTCGCCGCTCCTCGACGGGATCGCGTCCGGCGCGTACGTCTACTTTGTGCACTCCTATCACTGCGCCCCGCCGGACCCCGCGCTCGTCGCGGCGACCGCGTCGTACGGCACGGAGATCGCGGCGGTGGCCGGAACCGGCAACGTCTGGGCGACGCAGTTTCATCCGGAGAAGTCCGGCGCGGTCGGCGAGCAGATCTTGCGCAACTTTGCGAGGTGGACGGCGGGTGTTGGTGCTGCCGGCGGTTGACATCCGAGGCGGCCGGGTGGTCCGGCTGATCCAGGGCGCGCGCGACCGCGAGCTCGTCTACGACGATCCCGTCGCCGCCTCGCAGCGCTGGACGGCGGCGGGGGCGCGGTGGCTCCACGTCGTGGATCTCGACGGGGCGTTCGGCGGCCGGCCCGGCAACCCGGACGCCGTGGAGCGGGTGCTCGCCTCGGCCGCGGTGCCGGTGCAGGTCGGGGGCGGGGTGCGGGATCTCCCGACGATCGAACGCCTCCTCGCCGCGGGGGCGGCCCGGGTTATCCTCGGCACGGCCGCGATCGGCTCCCCGGACCTCCTGCGGGACGCCTGCACGCGCTTCGGCGACCGGATCGCCGCGGCGATCGACGCCCGCGACGGACGCGTGGTGACCGAAGGCTGGACGACCGTGACGGACCTGAGCGCGACCGACGCCGCCGCGCGGGTGACGGACGCCGGCGTGCGGCGGATTGTCTACACGAACACGCGCCGCGACGGCATGCTGGGCGGTCCCGACCTCACCTCGCTCGCGGAGGTGCTGGCCGCGGTGCGCGTTCCGGTCATTGTGGCCGGCGGCGTGACGTCGGTCGAGGACGTGCGCCGGCTTCGGCCGTTCGAGTCCGCCGGTCTCGAGGGCGCGATCGTCGGCCGCGCGCTCTACGAGGGCAGCGTCCGGCTCGAAGCCCTGCTGACGGCGGCGGGCGACGCCGCGGAGGGTCCGTGATGCTGGCGCGCCGGGTCGTCGCGTGCCTCGACGTGAAGGACGGCCGCGTCGTGAAAGGCACGCGGTTCGTGAACCTGCGTGACGCCGGGGATCCCGTCGAGCTGGCCACCGTCTACGATCGGGAAGGCGCCGACGAGGTGGTGTTCCTCGACATCACGGCCAGCCACGAAGGCCGCGGGATCATGGAAACCGTCGTACGGCGCACCGCGGAGGTGCTGACGATCCCGTTCACGGTCGGCGGGGGACTGGCGACGGTCGGCGATCTTCGCCGGATGCTGCGGGCCGGCGCCGACAAGGTGGGCATCAACACCGCCGCGGTGCGGACGCCGAACCTGATCCGGGACGGCGCCGCGGAGTTCGGCAGTCAGTGCATCGTCGTCGCGATCGACGCCAGGTGCACCGGGACCGGCCGGTGGCAGGTCTACACGCACGGGGGCCGGCGGCCGGCGGGCCTCGACGCGGTCGCCTGGGCCGCGCGCGCCGCGGCGCTGGGGGCCGGGGAGATCCTGCTGACGAGCATGGATCACGACGGCCGCGAAGACGGCTTTGATCTCGAGCTCGTGCGGGCCGTGACCGGCGCCGTGCGGGTGCCGGTGATTGCCTCGGGCGGCGCCGGAACGCCGGCGCACTTCGTGGAGGCCGCGAGAGACGCCGGCGCGGACGCGGTGCTGGCCGCCTCTGTGTTTCACTATCGCACTTACAGCATCGCCGCGGTGAAGGCGGCGATGGCGGCGGCCGGAGTTCCGGTGCGGCCGGCGGTGGAGGGCCTCCTGGGATGAGCGACGCCGACAGGATCACGTACGACGCGTCGGGGCTGGTGACCGTCGTGGCCCAGGACGCGCACACCGGCGACGTGTTGATGGTCGCGCACATGACGCGGGAGGCCCTGGAACGCACGCTGGCCACGGGCCAGGCCTGGTACTGGAGCCGCAGCCGCCGCCGGCTCTGGAGAAAAGGCGAAACGTCCGGTCACACGCAGCGGGTCGTCGACGTCCGCGGCGACTGCGACGGCGACGCGATCGTCTTGAAGGTCGAGCAGACGGGCCCGGCCTGTCACACCGGCCGGCGGTCGTGCTTCTTCCGGACCGTCGCACCCGGCGGCCGCCTCGTGGAAGCGGACGGCGGCGCGTCCGGGGAGCCGGGGCCCGAGATCCTCGTGGAGTTGGCGGCGGTGCTCGCCGATCGGCGCCGCGCACCCAAGGCCGGGTCGTACACGGCGGGCCTCTTTGCCGAAGGCCTCGCCCGGCTCAACGAGAAGGTCATGGAGGAAGCGGCGGAGGTGGTCCGCGCGGCGCGCAAGGAGACGCCGGGGCGGCTCGTGGAAGAAGCGGCCGACCTCTGGTTCCACTCGCTGGCCCTGCTCATCTACCAGGGTATCGATCCCGCGCAGGTCTTCGCGGAGCTCGCCCGGCGGAGACGCTGAGGAACGGGGCTCGTGTGCGCTACGCGGTCTTCTCGGACGTCCATGGGAATCTCGAGGCCCTCGAGGCCGTGCTGGCGGACGCCGGCCGCCGGTCGCCGGACGCCTACCTGTGTCTGGGCGACGTGGTGGGCTATGGGCCCGATCCCAACGCATGTGTGGACCGCGTCCGCGGCCTCGGCGCCGCGGTCATTGCCGGGAACCACGATCGCGGGGCGGTGGGCCTGCTCGATACGGCGGCGTTCTCGCCGCTGGCCCGCGCGGCGATCGAGTGGACGGCCGGGGTGCTGACGCCGGAGAGCCGCGCCTTCCTCGCCGCGCTGCCCGACCGGCTGGAGTTCCCGACGTTTCTCGCCGTGCACGGGAGCCCGCGTGAACCGGTGGAGGAGTACATCCTGGATCTGCCCACCGCGCTCGCCGTGTTTGCCGAAAGCACCTTCACCGTGTGCCTCGTCGGGCACTCCCATCTGCCGGGAGTCTTCGTCTGCGACGCGGACGGACGCATCCGGGGGCAGGACCTGCGGCGGGGACACCCGGTGCGTCTTCTGCCGGCCGCCCGGTACATCATCAACGCCGGCAGCGTGGGCCAGCCGCGCGACGGCGATTCGCGCGCCGCCTATATGATCTTCGACGATGACGCCCGCACGGCGGCGCTCCACCGGCTGGCGTATCCGGTGGCCGAAACGCAGGCGAAGATGATGGCGCTCGGGCTCCCCCCGGTTCTGTCGCGCCGGCTCGCCGCCGGGACCTAGAAGCGCATCCGGAGGGAGCGCTTTTCGCACCGGCGAAGCGCTCGAACGTATCCCTGTCGCGGAGGGACGAGCGGTGAACGTACCAACCCGGTTGATGACCATCGACGATCTCCTCGCCATCCCGGTGCTCAACGATCCGCAACTGTCTCCGGACGGGACGCAGATCGCCTTCACGGTGACCCGCGCCGACCCCGACGCCAACACGTACCGCACCCACCTCTGGGTCGTGCCGGCGGCGGGCGGGGAACCGCGCCAACTCACCACGGCGTCGGCAAAGGAGACCTCCCCCCGCTGGTCCCCCGACGGCACCCGGCTCGTGTTCCTGTCCGACCGCGGCGGCGACAAACAGGTGTGGGTCATTGCCACGACGGGCGGCGAGGCGCGCCCGCTCACGTCCGGCAAGCTCGCGCCGGCGGATCCGGTCTGGTCCCCGGACGGCCGCTCGATCGCATTCGTGGGAAAACCCGAGGCGGATCGCGCGCGCAGCGAGAGCGGCGCCGCCGCCCCCGGCGTTGAATCCGACGTCAGAGTCATCTCGCGCCTGCGCTACAAGCAGGACGGCGAAGGTTTCTGGGACGGGCGTTGGAAGCAGATTTTTGTCGTCTCCGCCACCGGAGGCCCCGCGCGCCGGGTCACGGCCGGCGACTACGATCATCTGAGTCCCGCGTGGTCGCCCGACGGCGCGCTGCTCGCCTACACGGCCAACGCGTCCCCGGACGCGGATCTCAGCAACACAAGCGACGTGTGGGTCATCGGCGCCGGCGATGGCGGGACGCCGCGCCGGCTCACCGCGGGATTGGGCCCCCTGCAGGCGCCGGCATGGTCGCCCGACGGCCGGCTGCTCGCGTGCGTGGGGCACGATAACGCCTCCTGGGGCGCGACGAATTGGGGCGTGTGGACCGTGCCGGCGTCGGGCGGCGGCCCGGTCTGTCTCACCGCCCAGGAAGATCGCAGCGTCGGCCATCACATCATCACCGATGCGCGGGCCCACCCGTCCTCCGGCGGGCTGTGGTGGGCCGCGGACGGCCGGCGGGTGTTCTTCATGGTGACCGACGGCGGCAGCACGCAGATCGCCTCGATCGCGGCGCCGGAGGACGGCGCCGGGGTGAGCGGGACGCCGCCGGACCGCGCGTTCCGGTTCGAGACCCGCGGGGCGCACGAATTGATCGGTTGTTCGTTTGACCGCACCGCGCGGCGGGCCGCCTGCATCGAGAGCGATCCGCTGACGCCGGGCGAGATCGCGGTGTGCGATCTCGGGGGCGACCTCCGGCGCGTGACCGATCTCACGGGACCGGTCCTCCGGCCGATCGCGCTCGCGCGGCCGGAACGGATGCAATTCGAAACCGCCGAGGGCTGGACAGTCGAAGGCTGGGTGATGCGTCCGACCAACCCGATCCACGGGGAGCCGGTACCGGCCGTTCTCGAGATCCACGGCGGGCCGCACGGCGCGTACGGCCACGCGTTTTTCCACGAGTTTCAGGTGCTGGCGGCGCAGGGATACGCCGTGGTCTATCTCAATCCCCGGGGCAGCCAGGGCTACGGGCAGACCTTCACGGCCGGGACGCGCCACGACTGGGGCGGCAAAGACTACGAAGACCTCATGCACGGCCTGGATGCGGCGCTGGCCGCGCACCCCTGGATCGACGGCGAGCGTCTCGGGGTCGCCGGAGGCAGCTACGGCGGGTTCATGACGAACTGGATTGTGGGCCACACGCAGCGGTTCCGGGCGGCGGTGACGATGCGGAGCGTCAGCAACGCCTACAGCCAGTGGGGCACGTCCGACCTCGCGTACATGAAGGGGATGTGGGAGTATCCCGGCGATCCGTGGGAGGCGCCGCAGTTCTACCTCGAACGGTCACCGATTACCTACGTGCGCCAGATGCGCACGCCACTGCTCATTCTCCACAACGAGCAGGACCACCGCTGCCCGATCGAGCAGGGCGAGCAGTTGTTCGTCGCGCTGAAGAAGCAGGGGGTGCCGACCCTCTTTGTGCGGTTCCCCAACGAGAGCCACGACCTTTCGCGCAACGGACAGCCGCGCCACCGCCTGGAGCGCCTCCGGCACATCGTGGAGTGGTTCCGCACCTATCTCGCTCCCGCGGCGGCCGCCGCCCCGCCGGCCCCCGGCGCCCGGGACGCCGTCGCCGCCGACGAGTGACACGGATCTATACGAAGACGGGGGACGCCGGAGAGACCGGCCTGTTCGGCGGCCGGCGCGTCCGGAAAGACGATCCGCGGGTGTGCGCGTACGGCGCCGTCGACGAGCTGAACGCGGTGCTGGGCGTGGCGCGCGCGGCCGGGACGCCCGCGTCGATCGACCCCGTCCTCGAGCGCCTGCAGCACTACCTGTTCGACCTCGGGTCTGAGCTCGCGACGCCGCCCGCGGCCGCGGCGGCCGCGGGCGGCCACGCGAGCCACGTCACGGCGGCCTGGGTCGAGGCGCTGGAGCGGGAGATCGACCGCTTCGACGACGCGCTGCCGCCGCTGCGGGTCTTCATTCTGCCGGGCGGGACCCCCGCCGCCGCGGCCCTGCACCACGCCCGCACGGTCGCCCGCCGCGCCGAGCGCAAGATCGTGAGCCTCGCCGCACGCGAACCGGTGAACCCCGACCTGTTGAAATTCGTGAACCGGCTGTCAGACCTCTTGTTCGTCCTGGCGCGGGCCGCGAACCACGCCGCCGGCCGTCCGGACGTGGAGTGGCATCAGGCGCGGTAGGGCTACCGGCCGAATCGCCGCTGCCGCTGCTGGTAGCTGCGCAGGGCCCGCAGGAAGTCGACGTGGCGGAACGCGGGCCAGTAGACATCGCAGAAGTAGTACTCGCTGTACACGCTCTGCCACAGCAGGAATCCGCTGAGGCGCGTCTCCCCGCTCGTGCGGATGATCAGGTCGGGATCGTCGGCGCCCCCGGCGTACATGTGGCGCCCGATCTCTTCCGGAGTGAAGTGGCCGGCCAGGGCCTCGGCCGTCATGCCCGGCCGGAAGTGCGTCCGGACCAGGGACCGGACGGCGTCCGCGATCTCCTGGCGCCCGTTGTACCCGACGGCGATGTTCAAGAGACAGCCGTCGTGGCCGGCGGTGGCGCGCTCCGCGCCGGCGATCGCCCCGCGGAGCGAGGCGGGCAATGCCTCGAAGTGGCCGACCGCGCGGATACGGCGCCGGCTGCGGGCCGTCGCGGGATGCCGCGTCAGGTCGCCGATCTTCTGCTCGATGACCCCCAGCAACGGCAACACCTCGTCGGCGGGGCGTTCCAGGTTCTCGATGGACAGCACCCAGACCGTGACCTGGGGAATCCCGAGCGCCTCGCACCACTCGAGGACGTCGTCAACTTTGTCCGCGCCCCGTTGGTACGCGTCACGTGTGCTTAGCCCGGCCTCCTGCGCGTACCGCCGGTTGCCGTCCAGGATCAGGCCCACGTGCCGCGGCAGCGGCCCGCGGCGCAGCCGTCTGAGGAGCCGGCTTTCGTAGACGCGGTACAGGAGGCCGAGCAGCATCACTGGGTCTTCCGACGCAGCGATTTCCCGGTCGGTTCCGGCCTCGAGACCGCCGCCGGCGCTCCGGGCCGGTGTCGGGGTCGAGGCCGCGTTAGCCGGCGCGGCGGCTCAGCGCCCGTTCGATCTCCCCCATGAACGCCTCGGTCGTCAGGAACGGCTCGTCCGGCCCGATGAGCACGGCGAGGTCCTTCGTCATCTTGCCGCTCTCGACCGTCTCGACGCAGACCCGTTCGAGCGCGAGGGCGAAGTCGACGACGGCCGGCGTGCCGTCCATCTTCCCGCGGTACTGCAGGCCGCGGGTCCACGCGTAGATCGAGGCGATCGGGTTCGTCGACGTCGGCTTGCCCTGCTGGTGCAGGCGGTAGTGGCGCGTGACGGTGCCGTGCGCCGCTTCGGCTTCGACCGCCCGCCCGTCCGGGGACGTGAGGACCGACGTCATGAGGCCGAGCGACCCGTAGCCCTGCGCGATCGCGTCGGACTGCACGTCGCCGTCGTAGTTCTTGCACGCCCACAGATACCCGCCGGTCCACTTGAGGCTGGCCGCGACCATGTCATCGATCAGGCGATGCTCGTACGTGAGGCCGGCGGTCTCGAACCGCGCGCGGAAGTCGGCGTCGTAGACTTCCTGAAAGATATCCTTGAAGCGCCCGTCGTAGGCCTTGAGGATCGTGTTTTTCGTCGACAGATACACGGGGTACCCGCGGCCGAGCCCGTAGTTGAAGCACGCGCGGGCGAACCCGCGGATCGAGCCGTCGAGATTGAACATGCCGAGGGCGACGCCCGGCCCGTCGGCTTTGATGATCTCCCGCGTAATCGCCGCCTGCCCTCCCGCCCCGCCTGCGGGGTGACCAGGGGCCCCGCCCGCGGGGTGGTCGGGGGCCGGCGTGAACACGAGCGTGAGCGTGCCGGGCCCCGGGAAGCGGAAGTCCTGCGCCCGGTACTGGTCGCCGAACCCGTGGCGGGCGACGACGACCGGCTTGTCCCACTGGGGGACCAGGCGCGGGACGTTGCGGCAGATGATCGGCTCGCGGAAGATGGTGCCGTCGAGAATGTTGCGGATGGTCCCGTTGGGGCTCCGCCACATCTGCTTGAGCGAGAACTCCCTGACCCGCGTCTCGTCCGGCGTGATCGTGGCGCACTTGACGCCGACGCCGTGCTCGCGCACGGCGTGCGCCGCATCGACCGTGATCCGGTCGTCGGTCTCGTCGCGCCGCTGGATCGAGAGATCGTAGTACTTGAGGTCGACGTCGAGGTACGGCACGATCAGCCGCTCGCGGATCCAGTGCCACATGATCCGCGCCATCTCGTCGCCGTCCATCTCGACGAGCGGACGTTTCACCGTGATCTTCGCCATGACGGGCTCCTTCGTGCCGGCCGTCCCGCCCCGCGAAGCGGGGTCGCGGGCCCGCCGGCGGGTTACTTGCGCTCGCCCTCGCGCGGGAGTGGGGCGGCCGGGCCCCGGTAGGGCAGCGGCACGTACTCGACGGACGGCCGCCGCCGTCCCGCCTGCGGGTACAGCTCCATCAACTGGTAGACGGTGCGCGGCATCTCCGTCGACACCGTGAAACCGAGCGTGCGCGCTTCCGTCACGGTGATCGGATAATCGTGCGTCCACCGCCCGGTGGCGAGCTGGTCGGCGAGGGCCGCGGCCGGCTCGGGCGCGAGGCGGCGGGCCGCCAGCTCGACGACGGCGGCGTGGACCTGGCGCAGCGCCTTTTTCGCCACATCCGCGAGGATCAGCGTGTCGTCGTCCACCCGTTCGATCGGCTTGCGCTCCGCGACCCCGACCAGGGATGCCGCGGGGTACTGGCCGATCTGCGGATCGACCGGACCGAGCACCGCGTGCGCGTCCATGATGATCTCGTCGGCGGCGAGCGCGATCAGCGTCCCCCCGGACATCGCGTAGTGCGGGACGAAGACGGTAACCCGGCCGCGGTGGTCGGCCAGCGCGCGCGCGATCTGCTCCGCGGCCAGCACGAGTCCGCCCGGCGTGTGCAGGATCACGTCGATCGGCAGGTCGGATGGCGTGAGACGGATCGCGCGCAGCAGATCCTCGGAATCCTGGATGTCGATGTAGCGGGCGATCGGAATGCCGAGCAGCGCGACGGTCTCCTCCCGGTGGATCAGCGCGATCACGCGGCTCCCGCGCGCGCGCTCGAGGCCCTGCAGCGCCCGCAGGCGCGCGACCTGCTGCCACTGGCGTTGGAGAATCGGTTGAATGAACGAGATCAGGAAGAGAATCCAGAAGAGATTGCTGAGGTTCACCGGCGTCCTCCGCTGTGGAGCCCTTCGCGCCCGGGCGTATAGTATGCCGCGGAGAAGGAAACCCCCTTGTATGACCCGAACCGTGGAGAGAGATTCTTCGGATCGCCGAGTCGGCCAACCCGGACGGTTCCCATGAGCGAGCAGGCGGTCGAACGTTCATACGCGGCCGGAATTCCGTGGTGGCTGCAGCCGGCCGCCACGGTCACGGTGCTCACGGCGTTCGGCATCTACTCGATTTGGGTGGCGCTGCAGGGGCACGGGTATGTGGCCCCCTACCTCTCGCCCTTCTATTCGCCGCCGGTCCGGGTCAGCGGCATCCCCCTTTCGCCGGCGTTCTGGGTGCTCTGGGCGCCGCTCGGGTTCCGCGCCACGTGCTATTACTACCGCAAGGCGTACTACCGCTCATACTTTCTCGATCCGGTCTCCTGCATGGTGCCGGAGCGCCGCGGCGGCTACGCCGGCGAGACGCGGTTTCCGTTCATCCTCAGCAACTTCCACCGGTACTTTCTCTACGCCGCCATCATCGTGCTGCTCTTCCTATGGAAGGACGCGATCGACACGTTCTTCCCCGGCGGCCGGCCGTCGGTGCATCTCGGATCGCTGCTCTTTCTCGCGAACGTCGTCCTGCTCTCCGGCTACACGTTCGGCTGCCACGCCTTCCGGCACCTGGCGGGCGGCAACCTCGACTGCTACTCGTGCGCGCGGGGGGGCGCGCTGCGCGCGCGGCTCCGCACCGGCGTCGGCCGGCTGACGGCGCACCACGCCGCGTGGGCGTGGCTCAGCCTGTTTTCGGTCGGGCTGGCCGACGTGTACGTCCGGCTGCTCGGGGCCGGCGTGATCATCGATCCGCGAGTGTTCTGACCGGCGCGACCGCGATGAGAGGGAGACGGGCTCGTGGCTGACTGGTACGAACCGCATCAGTACGACGTCCTGATCGTCGGCGCGGGCGGCGCCGGACTGCGCGCCGCGATCGCGGCCGCCGACGCCGGCGTGTCGGTCGGCCTCATCAGCAAGTGTCTGCTCGGCAAGGCGCACACGGTGATGGCCGAGGGCGGGATCGCCGCCGCGCTCGGCAACCTGGACGCGCAGGACAACTGGGAAGTGCACTTCGCCGACACCATGCGCGGCGGGCAGCTGATCAACGACTATCGCATGGTCGAGATCTTCGCCCGCGAAGCGCCCGAGCGCGTCTACGAGTTGGAGCGCTGGGGCGGGCTCTTCGACCGGACGCCGGACGGGCGGATTCTCCAGCGGCCGTTCGGCGCGCACACGTACCGGCGGCTCTGCCACGTCGGCGACCGGACCGGGCTCGAGCTGATCCGCACGCTCCAGGAAAAGGCGATCCACTGCGGCATCGACGTGCACATGGAAGTGACGTTGACGCGCCTGCTCCGGGACGGTGACCGGATCGCGGGCGCGTTCGGCTACCGGAAGGAGACGGGCCGGTTCGTCATGTTTCGCGCGAAGGCCGTGGTGTTCGCCACCGGCGGCTGGGGCAAGCTGTACAAGGTGACCAGCAACTCGTGGGACTGCACCGGCGACGGGTGCGCGATGGCCTACGAGGCCGGGGCGGAACTGATGGACATGGAGATGGTGCAGTTCCACCCCACCGGCATGGTGTGGCCGCCCGGCGTCCGCGGCATCCTCGTCACCGAGGCGGTGCGGGGCGAAGGCGGGATCCTCCGCAACTCGGAAGGCGAGCGCTTCATGGAGCGCTACGATCCGAAGAAGAAGGACCTCAGCAGCCGGGACGTTGTCGCCCGGTCGATTTACAAGGAGGTCCAGGCGGGCCGCGGGACACCGCACGGCGGCGCGTGGCTCGACGTCACCCAGCGGGGCGCGGACTTCATCAAGAAGAAGCTGCCCAGCATGTACGAGCAGTTCCTCAAGCTGGCGGACATCGACATCACGAAGTCTCCGATGGAAGTCGCCCCGACGATCCATTATGTCATGGGCGGCGTGCGGGTCGAGCCGGGGACCGGAGTCACGACCGTGCCGGGGTTGTTTGCCGCCGGCGAGGTGGCCGCCGGACTCCACGGGTCCAACCGGCTCGGCGGCAACTCGCTGAGCGACCTCATCGTGTTCGGCAAGCGCGCCGGGGAGCACGCGGCGCAGTATGCGCAGGGGCTGGCGGAGGCGCCGGGCGTCGACGATGCCCAGGCGGGCGAGGAGCGGCGGCTGCTGCAGCGGCCGTTCGAAAGCGGGGGGACGGAGAATCCGTACGTCCTGCACGACGAGCTGCAGGCGGTCATGGCCGAGCACGCGGGGATCGCGCGCACCGGCGAGGGCCTCCGTCAGGGACTCGAGAAGATCCTGGCCCTGCAGGGGCGGACCGAGCGCCTGCGCGCCGGCGGCTCGTTGCTCTACAATCCCGGATGGCACGAGTGCCGGGACGTGCGCTTCATGCTGACGCTGGCCGAAGCGATCTTCCGCTCCGCGATCGAGCGCGAGGAGAGCCGGGGCGCGCACTGGCGGCTCGATTTCCCCGACCAGAGCCCGGAGTGGGGCCGGCGGAACATGATCGTCGTCAGGGAGGGGGACCGCATGGCGGTCCGCGCGCGCCCGGTGCCGCAGATGCCGCCGGAGCTCGCCCGCCTCGTGCAGGGCGAGACGGCCGTCAAGACCACATGAACCGCGCCGGGCGGGAGGACGAAAGCCGAGATGGCTGATCAGATCTTCCACGTCTTCCGAGGCGACGCCTCGGGCGGAACGCTCACGGAGTACGCCGTCCCGCCGATAGAAGGCATGGTGGTCCTCGATGCGATCCACTACATCCAGGCCCACCACGACACGACGCTGGCGTGCCGTTGGAACTGCAAGGCGGCCAAATGCGGGTCGTGCAGCGCCGAGATCAACGGCAAGCCGCGTCTCATGTGCCAGGCCCGGGTCGACGCGTTCCACGGCGCGCCCATCACGGTGCGGCCGATCAAGGTGTTTCCGCTCATCCGGGACCTCGTGACGGACGTCTCGTGGAACTACCGTGTGAACAAGGAGATCCCGCCGTTCACGCCGCGGCCGGACGAGCCGACGCCGTACCGGATGTCGTCCGACGACGTGGAGCGGCTTTTCGAGTTCCGGAAGTGCATCGAGTGCTTCCTGTGCCAGGACGTCTGTCACGTGCTCCGCGAGCACGGCGGCACCGACCGGTACTACGGTCCGCGCTTCATGGTGCGGATCGCGGCGCTGGAGATGCATCCCAAGGACACGCTGACGCGCACGGACCTGCTGCGGGGCAAGGGCGGGATCGGCTACTGCAACATCACGAAGTGCTGCGAAGAGGTCTGCCCCGAGCACATCCACATCACGGACAACGCGATCATCCCGCTGAAGGAGCGCGTGGCGGACGATCAGTTCGATCCGTGGCGCGCGCTGCTCCGCGCCTTCGGCGGGCGGAAGGAGCCGCGGGGCACGTAGCGGTCGGGAGAGGGGAGTCTCCGGTGGCACGCACCCGCGCGAAGGTCTCCATCGTCGGCGCCGGCAACGTCGGACACTCGGCGGCGCAGTGGATCGTCTCCCGGCGGCTGGCCGACGTCGTCCTCGTCGACGTCATCGAGGGCATGCCGCAGGGCAAGGCGCTCGACCTCGGCGAGGCCGGTCCCATCGAGGGATTCGACCTCCGGGTGACCGGCACGAACCGGTACGACGAGACCGAAGGTTCCGACGTCGTCGTCATCGTCGCCGGCGTGGCCCGCAAGCCGGGCATGAGCCGCGAGGACCTCCTGACCGTGAACGCCGGGATCGTGCGCGGCGTCACGCAGGAGGTGACGAAGCGGTCGCCCGACGCCTGCCTGATCGTCGTGACGAACCCGCTCGACGCGATGGTCTACCTCGCCTACAAGACGAGCGGGTTCCCGCCCGAGCGCGTGATGGGCCAGAGCGGCGCGCTCGACGGGACCCGGTTTCGGACGTTCATCGCCGAGGCCGCCGGGGTGTCGGTGCTCGACGTCGCGGCGATGGTGGTGGGCGCGCACAGCGACACCCACATGGTGCCGCTCGCCAGCCGCGCCACGATCGGGGGGCTGCCGCTCGCGCAGTGGCTGCCGGCCGACACAATCGCAGCGGTCGTCGAACGAACCCGCAAGGGCGGGGCGGAGATCGTCAGTTTGTTGAAGACCGGGAGCGCCTTCTTCGCGCCCGGCGCGGCCATCACGCAGATGGTCGAGGCGATCCTCCTCGATCGCCGCCGCGTCCTGCCGGTCTCCGCGTATCTCAGCGGCCAGTACGGCGTGCGCGACCTCTACGTCGGGACGCCGGTCGTGCTCGGCGCGGCCGGCATCGAACGCATCCTCGAAGTCCCGCTGGCCGCGGACGAGCGCACGGCCTTCGACGCCGCGGTGGCCAGCATCCGCGAGAGCGTCGCGCTCCTCAAGCTGTAACCGATGAAGCTGCACGAATACCAGGCCAAGGACGTCTTTGCGCGGTACGGCCTGCCGGTGCAGGCCGGCCACGTGATCGACCGGCCGGAGGCCGTCCGCGGGCTCCCCGTCACCTATCCCGTGGTCGTGAAGGCGCAGGTGCTGGTCGGCGGGCGCGGCAAGGCCGGCGGTGTCCGGCTCGCGGCCACGCCGGCCGAGGCCGAGGCGCACGCGCGGGCGATCCTCGGGATGGACATCAAAGGCGAGCGGGTGGGCCGCGTGCTCGTCGTCGAGGCCGCCGACATCGCAGCCGAATACTACCTCGCCTTCGTGACCGATCGCGCGGCGCGCCGCGTCGCCGGGATCGCGTCGGCCGCCGGCGGGGTCGAGATCGAGACCGTCGCCAAAGAGTCGCCGGAGAAGATCGCGCGGCTCGACGTGGATCCGTGCCTCGGGGTGCCGGCGTTCGCCGCGCGCGGACTGGGGCGGCGCCTCGGGCTGACCGGATCGCTGCTCGACGATTTTGCGCGGATCGCCTCCGCCCTCTACCGGCTGTACTGGGAAGAGGACGCCGATCTCGCGGAGATCAATCCGCTGGCGCGGGTCGGGGACCACCTGCTCTGCGTGGACGCGAAGCTCGTGCTCGACGACAGCGCCGCGTACCGGCACCGCGACCGGCCCCCCGCGGAGGAGATGACGGCGCTCGAGCGCGAGGCCCGCGACCACGGGCTGGCCTACGTCGAGCTCGACGGCGACATCGCGGTGATCGGCAACGGGGCCGGCCTCGTGATGAGCACGCTCGACCTTCTGGCGCACGTCGGCGGCCGCGCGGCCAACTTCCTCGACGTCGGCGGCGGGGCCAGCGCGGAAGGGATGCAGACGGCGATCGACCTCGTGCAGCGGAAACCCGGCGTGCGGGCCCTGTTCATCAACATCTTCGGCGGGATCACGCGCGGCGATGACATCGCGCGCGGCATCGTGCAGCATCCGCCCCGCGTCCCGGCGAGCATCCGGATCACCGGCACCAACGAGGCGGAGGCCCGGCGCATCCTGAGCGACGCGGGGTTCGCCGCGGGCACCGACCCGGAGGCCGGCGCCAGGACCGCCGTGGCGCTGGCGCGGCAGGCCGGGGGAGGCGGGCGGTAGTGGCCGTGCTGGTCGGCCGGGAGACCCGGCTGCTCGTCCAAGGGATCACGGGGTACCAGGGGGCCTTCCACACCAAGCAGAGCCTCGACGCCGGGACCGCGGTCGTGGCCGGCGTGACGCCGGGCAAGGGCGGGATGCGCGTTCACGACGTGCCGGTGTTCGACACCGTGGACGAGGCGGTGCGGGCCACCGGCGCCAACGCGTGTGTGCTGTTCGTGCCGGCCCGCTTCGCGCGCGACGCGGCGCTCGAGGCGATCGCGGCGCGCCTCGACCCGGTCGTGATCATTACCGAGGGCGTGCCCGTGCACGACGCGATCGAGATCGTAGCCTACGCCCGGCGGCAGGGCGTGCGGCTGGTCGGGCCCAACGGGCCGGGCGTCACGACAGCCGGACAGTGCCGCGTCGGGATCATGCCGTGGCACCTGTTCACGCCGGGTCCCGTGGGCGTCGTCTCGCGCAGCGGCACCCTGACGTACGAAGTCGTCGCCGGCCTCACGCAGGCGGGGCTGGGGCAATCGACCGCCGTCGGCCTCGGCGGCGATCCGGTCGTCGGGACGTCGTTTGTCGAGGCGCTGGCGTGGTTCGGCGCCGACCCCGGCACCCGGGCCGTCGTGCTGATCGGGGAGATCGGCGGCAGCGCCGAGGAGGACGCCGCCCGCCACATTGCCCGCGACTTGAAAAAACCGGTCGTCTCGTACATCGCCGGCCGCACCGCCCCGCCCGGCAAGCGGATGGGCCACGCGGGGGCGGTGATTTCCGGCACAGAGGGCACCGCAGAGCACAAGGTCGCAGCGCTCGAGGCCGCGGGGGTGGCCGTGGCGCCGCTCGTCAGCGCCGTGCCGGAGCTGGTCCGCGCCCGGCTGTAGCCCGCGCCCGCGCCGGGCCGCCCAGGGGGCGGTCCTGGTATAATGGGGTGACATGGGGTTTCTGATCCGCTGGCTGATCAACGCCGTGGCGCTGTATCTCACGGCGCTGATCGTGCCCGGCGTCCAGGTCGCAAGCTTCGGCGGGGCGGTGCTGGCCGCGCTCGTACTCGGCATCGTCAACGCCGTGATCCGGCCGGTGGTGCTGGCCCTGACCCTGCCGTTCAATATTCTGACCCTCGGCCTGTTCACATTCGTCGTCAACGCCTTCATGCTGTACATCGTCGCCTGGGTGACCCACCAGCTGGTGCTCCGGAGCGTGCTCGCGGCGTTCGTCGGCGCGATCGTCCTCAGCGTCGCGAGCTTCATCCTCTCGCGCCTCGTGGCCGACGCATGAAGTCGCTCCAGCCTGCGCCTCCCGCTGGCGCCCCATCTGGCGCGGGGCAGGCGGGACCGGCCGCCACCGACGACATCGAGTTCCTGATCGTCACCGGCCTGAGCGGCGCCGGCAAGTCCCAGGCCACGAACGCGCTCGAGGACCTCGGGTTTTTCTGCGTCGACAACCTGCCGCCGGCGCTCGTGACGAAGTTCGCCGAGATCGTCCGTGAGTCGCAGGGCCGCATCCGCCGGGTCGCCCTGGTCATGGACGTACGGGGCGGCGAGTTCTTCAATTCGCTCGACGCCGCGCTGGCCGCGCTGGCGGGGATGGGGATCCGCGCGCAGATCCTGTTTCTCGACGCGTCGGACGAGGTTCTCGTCCGACGGTTCGAAGAGACGCGGCGGAAGCACCCGCTCGGCGGCAGCGTCCTCGACGGCATCCGCAGCGAGCGGCGCCGGCTTCAGCCGCTCAAGGAGCGCGCGCACAAGGTGATCGATACGAGCGCGCTCACCGCGCGGGAGCTGCGCGAGGAGCTGGCCGAGGCGTTCGTGCGGCCCGCCGCGCACCGCACCCTGACCGTGGGCGTGACGTCGTTCGGCTACAAGTACGGCATCCCGATCGACGCGGATCTCGTGTTCGACGTCCGGTTTCTGCCAAACCCTCACTACGTCGAGACGTTGCGCGCGCTGCCGGGCAGCAGTCCCGAGGTGCGCGAGTACGTGCTGAGCTCGGACGACACGCGCGAATTCCAGCGGCGGCTTCACGACATGCTCGGGTATCTCCTGCCGCGCTACACGGCGGAGGGCAAATCGCACCTGACGATCGCGGTCGGCTGCACCGGCGGGAAGCACCGGTCGGTCGTCATCGGCGAGGACCTGGCGCGCTTCATCCGCTCCCTCGGCTACGCCGTGCGGCTGAAGCACCGCGACGTGCGAAAAGAATGAGCCCCGACTCCGCGGGGCGGCACGGCCCCGACTCCGCGGGGCACGGCCGCGCCGGCCGCGGGACCCACCGCCTGCGCAACACGGTGCGGTATTGGATCCGGTGGCTAGAGCCGGGCCTCGGCATAAAGCGCTACATCGTCGTCATCGCCCTGGGCGTGCTGCTGGTCAGCACCGGCGTGGCGCTGATCGTGGACGTGAAGCTGCTCGGCGTGCTGGAACTTGCGGTCATCCGGGCGGCCGACGTCGCGTACGCCGTGACGGGCCACGTGCTCTCGCCCGTGATGGGCGGGACCGTGCTCCTGCTCGCCGGCCTCGGGCTGATCGCCTACGGGCTGCGCGCGACGATCCGGTCGATCGTCGACGTGTTTCTGCCCCGCGGCGATCCGCGGCTGGTCGAGCTGCTGGTCCAACAGCGCGCGCTCCAGCGCGGGCCGAAGATCGTGGCGCTCGGCGGCGGGACGGGCCTCGGCACGCTGCTGCGCGGCCTGAAGAAGGTCTCGACGAACATCACCGCGGTCGTGACCGTCTTCGACGACGGCGGCTCCTCGGGGCGGCTGCGGCGCGAGCAGGGCATCCTGCCGCCGGGCGACATCCGCAACTGTCTCGTGGCCCTCGCCGAAGCGGAGCCGCTGATGACCCGGCTGTTCGAGCACCGGTTCAAGGGCGGCGAGCTCGACGGGCACAGCTTCGGCAATCTGTTCATCGCCAGCATGTCGCAGGTGACCGGCGACCTCGAGACCGCGGTCAAGGAGAGCGGCAAGGTGCTGGCCATCCGCGGGCGCGTGCTCCCGACGACGCTGCACGACGTCACCCTCTGCGCCGAGTTCGACGACGGCACCGCGATCGACGGGGAATCGGCGATCACCGGGGCCGGCAAGACCGTCCGCCGGGTCTACCTCCGGCCGGCGTCGGTGCCGCCGCTCGCGGACGTGCTCGAGGCGATCGCGGACGCGGACCTCATCGTGCTCGGGCCCGGCAGCCTCTACACGAGCGTGCTGCCGAACCTGCTCGTGGACGGCGTGGTGGACGCCATCCGGCGCGCGCCCGCGGTCAAGACGTACATCTGCAACGTGATGACCCAGCACGGCGAGACGCGCGGGTTCAAAGCCTCCGACCACGTCCGCGTCCTGCTCGACGAGGGCGGGCGCGGGCTGTTCCACTACGTGCTCGTCAACACGCGGCCGCCGCGCAGCCCGTCGCTACTCGCGCGATACGCGCAGGAGCGGGCGGAGCCGGTCGGCGCCGACGTCGCGGCCGTCGAGGCGCTCGGCTGCCGGTGCGTGGCGGAAGATCTGCTGAGCGAGGACGGACTGGTCCGCCACGACGCGCGCAAGGTCACGGCCGTCCTGCTGCGCCTCTTGTCGACCGTCTCGCCGGAGCTGCGCCGGATCCCGCCTCCGCAGCCGCTCCTCGGCGATTCTCGCGGGGACGGCGTCGCGACCGCGGCCCCGGCGTACGAGCGGGCCAGGAAGGGTTGACACTCGGCGGCGGCGCATACTACGATCAGCCACGCGCCCACGCGACGACTCCAGCGAACGCGCCACGCGTCCACGCACTCGACCCGGCCTAGGAGTACTGCGGCGCCGTGGGGCGCGGCCGCGGAGCCGGGCCGGAAGGGGGGACGACGATGCTGCTCGATTGGGGCTACGTCGCCATCTTTGCGCTGGTCGGCGCAGGGATGGTCGCGCTCCCGCTCCTCATCATCTGGCTGATTTCCCCCCGCAGCAATTATCCGCAGAAGTTCGAGACGTACGAGTCCGGCGTGCCGACGATCGGGCAGGCCTGGTCGCAGTTCAACGTGCGGTACTACCTGTTTTCGCTGGTCTTCGTCGTCTTCGACGTGGAGATCATCTACCTGTATCCCTGGGCGGTCGTCGCCCGCAGCCTCGGCGCGCTCGCGTTTTGGGAGATGCTGGTGTTCCTCGTGATCCTGGTGCTCGGCCTGGTCTACGCGTGGCGGCGCGGCGCCCTGGAGTGGGTGTAGGAGACCGCGGCGGCGATGGCCTGGACGTCCGAAGTTCTGCGCGCGATCGTCGGAACGATCATCATCTTTTCGGCGGTCGCGTTCATCGGCGTGATGTTCGGCGTGCTGCTGGAGCGAAAGATCAGCGCCTGGATGCAAAGCCGCCTCGGGCCGAAGCACGTCGGTCCGCAGGGGCTGCTGCAGACGCTCGCCGACACCCTCAAGCTCATGCAGAAAGAGAACATCGTGCCGAGCCGCGCGGACCGCCTGATCTTTGCCAGCGCGGTCATCGTGGTGCCGCTCGCGGCGCTCCTCGACTACGTCGTCATCCCGTTCGGCACCACCCGGTCCGGCCCGCTCATCTATCGCGACCTCAACATCGGGGTGCTGTACTTCGCGGCCACCTCGTCGCTCGTCGTGGTCGGAATCCTCATGGCGGGGTGGGGGTCGAACAACAAGTACGCGCTGCTCGGCGGCCTGCGGGCGGCGGCGCAGATGGTCACCTACGAGATTCCGATCGGCCTGGCGCTCGTGACCGTCGCGCTAATGGCCGGCTCGCTGTCCACGGTCACCATCGTCAACGGCCAGGCCCGCCTGTGGTACATCGTGGTGCAGCCGGTGGCGTTCCTGATCTTCCTCGTCGCCTCCACGGCCGAGGTGAACCGCATCCCCTTCGACCTGGTGGAAGCGGAGAGCGAACTCGTCGCCGGGTACTCCTCCGAGTACAGCGGCATGCGGTTCGCGCTCTTCCAGATGGGCGAGTACGGCGAGATGTTCGCGATGGCGGCGATGGCCGTGACGCTGTTCCTCGGCGGCTGGCGGGGATGGCCGTGGCTGCCGCCGTTGGTGTGGTTCCTGATCAAACTGTACGCCCTCGTCTTCGTGTTCATGTGGGTGCGGTGGACGTACCCGCGCTTCCGCATCGACCAGATGCTCAATTTTTCCTGGAAGGTGCTGATCCCCGTGGCGGTCCTGAACCTCGTCGTGACGGCGTTCTTCGTGGTGGTGCGGTGAGCGGGGAGGCCATCGCCTTCTACCTGCTGTCCGCGATCACGCTCGGCGCCGGGGCCGTGGTCGTCACCAGCCGCAACATCGTGCACAGCGCGGCGGCGCTCGTGCCCGCCTTCCTCGGCGTCACCGGGCTGTACATCCTGCTGAACGCGGAGTTCGTGGCCGGCATCCAGGTCCTGATCTACGCCGGGGCGATCACCGTGCTGATCCTGTTCGCGATCATGCTGACGGAGGGCGGCACCGGGCTCGGCTTCCGCCAGCGCAACGAGCAGGGCGTCGTGGGCGCGGCGGTGGCCGCGGCGATGGCGGTGCTGCTCATCGCCGTCGCGGTCCGGACCGGCTGGGTGCCCGGGACGGGCACGCTGCCGAGTTACACGCCGGGGGCGATCGGGCAGAGCTTCCTGCGCCAGAACATCCTGGTCTTCGAAGGCACGTCGATCGTGCTGCTCGTCTCGCTGATGGGCGCGATCCTGATCGCGCGGCGGGAGGACTGAGCGGCCGATGGCGCCGGGGCTGACGCACTACCTGGTCGTCAGCGCGCTCCTGTTCGCGCTGGGGCTGTTTGCGGTCGTGACCCGCCGCAACGGCGTCGCCATTCTGATGGGGATCGAGCTCATGCTCAACGCCGCGAACATCAACCTCGTGGCGTTCAACCGGTTCGTCGCGCCGGGCGCGATGCAGGGGCAGATCTTCGCGCTGATCGTGATCACGCTCGCCGCCTGCGAGGCGGCGGTCGGGCTGGCGTTGGTGCTCACGGCCTACCGCACGCTGGAGACGATCTACGTCGACGAGATCAACCTCATGAAGTGGTAGCGGTGCCGTGACGCAGATCGCGTGGGTCATCCCGCTCCTGCCGCTGGCGGCGTTCGCGCTCATCATGCTCGCGGGGCCGCGCCTGCCGGGCCGGGGGGCCTACGTCTCCATCGCCGGCATCGTCCTAGCGGGGCTCGGCGGACTCGCGGTGCTCGGCGAAGTCCTGGGCGGCGCGCGCGCCGATCTCATCTACACCTGGGCCGTGCTCGGCAGCCGGCCGATCACGGTCGGGTTCGTCGTCGACCCGCTGAGCGCGATCATGCTGGCGATGGTCGGCGTGGTCGCCTCGTTGATCACGATCTACTCGGTCGGCTACATGGCGGGCGACCCGCACTACCCGCGCTTCTTCGCTTTCATGTCGCTGTTCCAGTTCTCGATGCTCTTCCTCGTCCTCGCCGACAACTTTCTCTTCATCTACGCGGGGTGGGAACTCGTCGGCCTCTGCTCGTACCTCCTGATCGGATTCTGGTTCGAGCGCCCGGCGGCCGCGCGCGCGGCGCTGAAGGCGTTCATCACCACCCGGGTCGGCGACTTCTCGATGATGATCGGGATCCTCATCATTTTCCTGCACACGGGGTCGCTGCGCTTCGACGAGGTGTTCCGCGGCATCCAGGGCGGTGCCTTGACGGGGCCGCTCCTCACGGCCGCGGCGGTTCTGGTGTTCGGCGGCGCGGTCGGCAAGTCGGCGCAGGTGCCGCTGCACGTCTGGCTGCCGGACGCGATGGAAGGCCCCACCCCGGTCAGCGCGCTCATCCACGCGGCGACGATGGTGGCGGCCGGCGTGTACCTCGTGGCGCGCACGTACCCGTTGTTCCTTCTGTCGCCCAACCACACCGCGCTCACGGTCGTCGCTTACGTCGGCGGGATTACCGCGCTCTTCGCGGCGACGATGGGTGTGGTCGAAGACGACATCAAGCGCGTGCTGGCCTACTCGACGATGAGCCAGCTGGGCTACATGATGCTCGGGCTCGGGGTCCTCGGCTACTCCGCCGGGATGTTTCACCTCATCACCCACGCGTTCTTCAAGGCGCTCCTGTTCCTCGGCGCGGGCAGCGTGATCCACGCGGTCGCGACGAACAACATCAAGCAGATGGGCGGCTTGGCCCGCGCGATGCCGTGGACGGCGTGGACCTTCCTCGCGGCCACGCTCGCGCTGACCGGCATTCCGCCGTTTGCCGGCTTCTTCAGCAAAGATCAGGTGCTGGCGGCGGCGTTCGCGCAGGATCGCGTGCTGTGGTTGCTCGGCGCGGCCGGGGCGTTTCTCACGTCGCTGTACATGGGCCGCCTCGTCTGGTACACGTTCGCCGGCACGTATCGCGGCGGCGGGGCCGCCGCGGGGCACGGCCAGGAGCACGCGTCCGGGCCCCCGGCCGGGGACAGGCCGCACGAGAGCCCGCCGGTGATGGTGGTGCCGCTCGCGATCCTCGCGGTGTTCGCGGTCTTCCTCGGCTGGGTGGGCGCCGAGTCGTTCGGCAATCCGTTCGCGCGATTTATCCACTTCCCCGGCGCGGAGCCCCCGCCGGCCGGCCTGGGGCTGCTGCTGCTCTCGATCGCGATCGCCGTCGCGGGCTGGCTCGCCGCCGCGGCCATCTACGCCTGGCGGTGGGTGCCGTCGGACGACATCCGGCGCGCCCTGCCGTGGCTGTACACGCTGCTCGTGCGCCGGTACTTCGTGGACGACCTCTACGGCTGGGTCTTCCTCGGCGCGGGCGGCGTGGTCGTGCGCCTCGCCGGCCTCTTCGACCGCTACGTCGTCGACGGGCTGGTCAACCTCGCCGGCTGGCTGGCACGGCAGGTTGGGCTGGGGCTCCGCTACGTCCAAACCGGGCGCGAGGAGACCTACCTGCTGCTGGTCTTCCTCGGGGTGGTGGTCATCGTCGTCGTGAGGCTGGTCTGGTGAGCGGCCTGCTGAGTCTCGTGCTGTGGATCCCCGTGGCCGGGATGGCGGCGCTGCTCGCCGTGCCGCGGGAGCAGGTGCGCACGATCCGGGTCGTGGCCCTCGCCGCCACGCTCGCAGACCTGCTCGCGTCGGTCTGGGCGGCGGGCGCCTTCGATTTCGGCCGCGCCGGCACGTTCCAACTCACCGAGCAGATCCGATGGATTCCGAGCCTGGGGGCCACGTATCACCTGGCCGTCGACGGGCTCAGCCTGCCGCTCGTCCTGCTGACGACGCTGCTCACCGTGCTCTGCGTGATCTACTCGTGGCGGGTGGACCTGCGGCCGAAGGAGTACATGATCCTGTTTCTCCTGCTTGAAACCGGCCTGCTCGGCGTCTTCCTCGCGCTGGACTTCTTCCTCTTCTACGTCTTCTGGGAAGTCAGCCTCATCCCGATGTACTTCATCATCGGCATCTGGGGCGGACCGCGGCGGGTCTACGCGGCGATCAAGTTCTTCCTCTATACGCTGGTCGGCTCGCTGGCGATGCTGCTGTCGATCCTGATCGTGTACTTCCACTCCTCGCCGCGCACGTTCGACATGGTGACGCTGTTCCAGCAGAAGCCGCTCGCCGGCGACCTGCACCTCGCGACCCTGGCGTTCTGGGGGTTCTTCCTGGGGTTTGCGATCAAGGTGCCGATGTTCCCGTTCCATACCTGGCTTCCGGACGCGCACGTCGAAGCGCCGACCGCCGGCAGCGTCCTGCTCGCCGCCGTGCTCCTGAAGCTCGGGACGTACGGGTTCGTGCGCATCGTGCTGCCGCTGCTGCCGAACGCGTTCCACGTCCTCGCCGGCCTGGTCGGGGTGCTCGCGGCGATCGCGGCGGTGTACGGCGCGCTCGTCGCGATGGCGCAGACGGACCTCAAGAAGCTCATCGCCTACTCGAGCGTCAACCACATGGGCTACGTCATGCTGGGCGTCGCGGCCGCCGCGGCGGCGCAGGGGCAGCCGGCCCTGCGGAACGCGGCGACGATCGCCCTCAACGGGGCGACGATGCAGATGCTCGCCCACGGCGTGATCACCGGAGCGCTCTTCTTTCTCGTGGGGGTGCTCTACGACTATCGCGCCCACACCCGGGGCGTGGACGACTTCGGAGGGCTCTGGGAGCGCCTGCCCGTGTACACGGGGGTCACCATGCTCGCGGTGCTGGCCTCGCTCGGCCTGCCGGGCCTGATGGGCTTCGTGGCGGAATTTTCGATCTTTCTCGGCGCGTACCAGATCTACCCGACGCTGACCGTGCTCGCGCTCGTCGGGGTGGTGATCACCGTCGCGTACTTCCTGTGGGCGATGTACCGGATCTTCTGGGGGCCGTTCAACGCGCGGTGGGCCGGGCTGCCGGATCTCGACCGCCGGGAAGCCTGGACGCTCGCGCCGCTGGCCGTCCTCATGATCGCGATCGGTCTGTACCCGGCGCCGGTCGTCGGAACCCTGAACGCGGCCATGGCGGGCATCCTGAGCCTCGTGCGATGAGACGCGGAGGCCGCGCGTGGATCTGAGACCGCTGCTGCCGGAGCTGATCCTCGGGGCGCTGGCGCTCGGGCTCCTCGTCCTCGATCTGATCGTCGGGCCGGAGGACCAGCGGCTCGTCGGCTGGACGGCGATCGGGGGACTCGCCGTGGCGCTGATCCCGTCGGCGGCCCTGGTCGGCGGGGAGCACTATCTGGCCGTCTACGACACGTACGCGATCGATCCGTTCGCGGCGTTTTTCAAGATCATCGCGATCACGAGCGGCATCCTCGTCACCGCGGCCACGATGGAATTTTTCCGCGGCCGCCGGGCGGCGAACGAGGGCGACATCTACGTGCTGATCGTGTTCATCATCCTCGGCCTGGCCGTGATGGCGGCGGCGGCGGACCTCATCGTGCTCTTCCTGGCGATCGAGTGGGTCTCGTTGATCTCGTACGTGCTCGCCGGCTCGCTCAAAGGCGACCGCAAGGGCAGCGAGGCCGGCCTCAAGTACTTCTTTTACGGCGCGGCGGCCTCGGCCGTGATGCTCTACGGATTCACCTACCTCTACGGCGCCGCGGGGACGACGAACATCTATCAGCTGGCGGCGCATCTCGGCACCGCCCCGCCGGCGTTCCTCGTCGTGGCCGTGGTCCTCGTGCTCGCCGGGTTCGGGTTCAAGATCTCCGCCGTGCCGTTCCACCAGTGGACGCCGGACGTGTACGAAGGGGCGCCCGCGCCGATCGTGGCGTTCCTGTCCGTGGCCAGCAAGGCCGCGGGGTTCGCGGCGCTGGTGCGGATGCTGTACGTGGCGCTGCCGCAGCCGGCGTGGGTGGGCATCGTCGCGGCCCTCTCCGTGCTCTCGATGAGCCTCGGCAACCTGCTCGCGCTCTCGCAGCCGAACATCAAGCGGATGCTCGCGTACAGCGCGATCGCGCACGCCGGCTACATGCTGATCGGCGTGGTCGCGGTGTCGACCGCGCCGGGCGTGCTCGGATCCGGCGTCTCCGCCCTGCTGTACTACCTGCTCGCCTACGTGTTTACGAACGTGGGCGCCTTCACCGTCGTGATCGCGGTCGAACGCGCCACGGGGTCGGATGCGATCCAGGACTACGCCGGCCTGAGCCGGCGCTCGCCGTTCGCGGCCGGCGCGATGGGGACGTTCATGCTGGCGCTCACGGGGATTCCGCCGACGACGCTGTTCTGGGGCAAGGTCTTTCTCTTCTCCGCGGCGATCCAGACCGGCTTTCTCTGGCTGGCGATCGCCGGCATTCTGAACAGCGTGGTGTCCTTGTACTACTACGTCGGCGTGATCCGGGCGATGTGGCAGACTCCCGGCGAAGACCGTCCGCCGGAGGCCCCCGCGCCGCCGGTCGATACGCCCCTGCTGCGGGCGGTCCTGGCCGTCACCACGGCCGGAGCGCTCGTGCCCGGGCTTTTCCCCGATGCCCTCGTCCGCTTCGCGCAGGCGGCGTCGCTGTTGCTGAAGCTCTGACCCGGGGCGACCCAGGCGGCGGTGGAGCGCCCGCGCGTCCGTCCGCGCGGCGGCCTCGACACGTTAGCCTTGACACGTTTTTGGGGGGTTGTTACGATGTTGGCCGCAGTGAGTGGCACGCGTCCGCGGGCCGGCGCACGGCTCAACCTCGGTCTACGGACGGTGTTTTTTTGTGCGAGACAGGAGCACGCGCGATGAGCCCTCAGCACGAGACCCCTGATCGCCCCACGGGCGAAGCCCTGCTTCGCGAGATCGCGCAGAAGGAGCAGGAGCTCGAGCGCCAGGTCGCCGAGGCACACGCGGAAGCGGCGCGGCGCCTCGAGCACGCGCAGCGGAAGGCCGAGGAGATGCGGTCACGCGCCCGCGACCGCGCCCGGGACCTGAGCGCGGCCGCCGCCGCGGAAGCGGCGCGCGACGCCGATCGCATCGCCAAAGAAGTCCTGCATCACGCCGAAGCCGCCGCCGCGGAGATCCGCCGCCAGGCCGACGAGCACCGGGCCCAAGCCGTGGAGGTCGTGGTGCGCGAGGTCCTCGGGGAGCGCGCATGATCGTCACGATGAGCCGCGTAACGGTGCTCGGCCCGCGCCGCCTGCAGGGCGACGTGGTGGACGCCGTCCAGGCGTTGGGCACCCTGCACATCGATCACGTGCGGCCCGTCGAGCCGGGCATCGCGGCCCGGCCGCTCGGCGAGCGCGACCAGGCGGCGCGCGACGCGATCGACGGTGTCCGCACGCGCGCCGAGGCGACCCTCGCCCTGCTGCCCCCGCTCGAGATCCCCCCGGTCGCCACCGAGCCGTTCGCCGCGGAACCGCCGGAGGCGCTGCGCACCCGGCTCGACGCGGTGGAGGGCCGGGCCAAGGACCTCACCCGGCGGCTACTCGACGCGGAGGAAGAGCAGGAGATTCTGCAGGCGTACGGGCGCGCCATCGAAGTGCTCGCCCCGCTGCTCGCGCCGCTCGAAGGCAGCCGCGCGCTGGACGCGACGGGCTTTCTGCTCGAAGCGAAGCCCGGCGCCCTCGAGGCGCTGCGCGCCGATCTCGAGAGCGCCACGCACGGGCGCGTCGAGGTCGTCAGCCGTCCGCTCGACACGCACCGGCTCGCCGTCGTGGCGGCCTTCGCACGCCGGGACGGCGACGCCGTCCGGCCCGTCCTCACCCGCGCCGGGGCGACCGAGCTGCGGCTGCCGGCGAGCGTGCGGGGCATGCCGCTCGCGCAGGCGGTGGCGCTGCTCCAAGAACGGGCGAGGCTGCTGCCGGGGGAGATCGAGGCCCTCCGCGGCGACCTGATGGAGATGAGCCGCCGCTACCGGCCGGAGGTGACCGCCATCGCCGTCGTGGCGCGCGACGCGGTCCACCGCTACGAGTTGATGGCGCAGACGCCGCAGTCGCGCTACGCGTTCATCCTGTACGCGTGGGTGCCGACCGCGCGCGTCGCGGCCGTCCGGGACGGGCTGCGCCGGCGGTTCGGCGCCGACGTCATGGTGTACGACGAACCGGCGCCGGTGCATCACGCGGAGAGCGTGCCGGTGCTGCTCGACAATCCCGGCTGGCTCAAGCCCTTCGAGCTCTTCCTCGCGATCTTCGATCCGCCGAAGTACGGAACGTTCGATCCCACGATTTTCTTCGCGATCGCGATGCCCCTGTGGGTCGGCCTCATCATCGGCGACGTCGGGTACGGGCTGCTCCTCCTCGCGATCACCCTCTGGCTCGCCGGCAAAGCGAAGACGGGGAAGGCGTGGCGGGTCATCCTGGCGGGCATGGACTTCGGCTTTACGTTGACGCCGATGGTAATGCGGCGCGTGGTCGCGCTGCTCAGCTGGATGACCGGGTTCACGTTCCTGTTCGGCCTGGTGTTCGGCGAGTTCTTCGGCGATCTCCCGCAGCGGCTCGTGCCGGGATTTCATCCGCTGTTCGACCGTCTGGAGGGCATCAACACCTACCTGTACCTGTCGGTCGGCTTCGGTCTGGCGCAGGTCTACCTCGGCCTCTTTCTCGAGATGATGAAGGCGGTGCGGCATCGGGAGCGCACCGAGTTTCTGGAGGCGGCCGCGATGCTGACCGGCGGCACGACCGTATTCCTGTGGCTGGCGACCCAGGTGCACGTGCTGCCGGCGTCGTTCTTCAGCCCGGTGATGCTGGGCAGCGCCGTGCTGTTTCTACTCTCGCTCCTGCTTTCGTTCAGCCTGGGCAGCCTGATGTGGATCATGGAGTCCATCTCCACGTTTGGGGCGATCATCTCCTACGCCCGAATCTTCGCCGTCGGCGTGGCCTCGCTCGCCCTGGCCGTGGTGGCGAACACGATCGGCGGCCGCGTGCCGGTGCTGATCCTCGGCATCTTCGTGGGCGCGGTGGCGCACCTGATGTTCTTCGGGCTGACGATCATCGGGCACATCCTGCAGCCCGCGCGACTCAACTGGGTCGAGTTTTTCTCCAAATTCAAGTACTACCAGGACACCGGTCATCCATACCGGCCATTTCAGCGCACTGGGGGTGGGGCGTGAAGTCTCGTAAAGTGTGGCAGGTCCTCGGTCTTGCAGCCGCCGGCGTGATGCTGTTTGCTCTGGGCGCGGGTGCCCAGCAGGCGGCCGCCGCGGCCGGCGTCGGCACGGGCGCCGGGCTGTTGGGCGTCGGCGCCGGCCTGGCGATCGGTCTCGGCGCGGTCGGGACCGGCCTCGCGCAGTCCCGCATCGGCGGCGCCGCGGCCGGCGTCATCGCCGAGCGGCCGGAGATGTTCGGCACGATGCTGATCCTGCTCGTAATCCCGGAGACGCTCGTCATTTTCGGGTTCGTCATCGCGTTCTTCCTGTACGGCAAGATCTAAGCGGCGCGCCGGAGCAGCCGAGTGGGAACCGAACTGATTCAGCTCCTCGAGCAGGAAGCGCGGGTCGAGACGGATCAGGCGCTCCGCGAGGCGGAGGCCAAGGCCGCCGAAGTCGTCGCCGCCGGCGCGCGCGAGGCCGAGGAGATCGAAGCGGCCGCGCGGCGGCGCGTCGACAGCGAGCGGGCCCAGGCCCGGGCCCGGGCGACCAGCACGGCGAGCCTGCGCGCCGCGGCCGTGGTTCTCGCCGCGAAAGACGAGGCGATCCGGCGGGTGTTCGAACAGGCCGAGGCCGAGCTCCGGTCCGCCGCCGCGAACCCCGTCCGGCGCGGCGCGGTGCTGCGCGCGCTGCTGCGGGAGGCGGCCGCCGGCGTCGCCGGCGGCCGCGCCACGGTGGAGGTGGCCCGCGGCGACGTGGAGGCGGTGCGGGACGCGAGCCGCGAACTCGGATTGGACGCCGAGGTCCGCGAAGCCGCCGACGTGGCGGACGGCGTCCGGGTGGCCGCCGCAGACGGGCGCGTTGTGGTCGAGAATACGCTGGCGAGCCGCCTGGCCCGCGCGCGGCGCGAGATGGTCTCCCGGGTGGCGGAGATCCTGTGGAACCGGTGACCCCGGCGCGGGGTCGCGGCGAACGCGATGGGTGATTTTTCGTATATCAACGCCCGGGTCAAGGTTATGAAATCACAGCTGCTGCCCCCGTCGCGCATCGAGGAGCTGCTGGCGGCGCCGGACGTCGGCGCGATCATCCAGGGTCTCGGCGATACCCCGTACAACGTGGAGCTGCAGGAGGCGCTGAGCCGGTTCACCGGCGTGCGCGCCGTCGATGAGGCGCTGTCGCAAAATTTCTACCACGCCAGCCGCCGCATCCTGAGCTTCGCCGACGGCGCGGAGCGCCGTCAGATCGAGGTCGTGCTGCTGCGCTACGATCTCCAGAACATCCGCGCGATCGTGCGGGGCCGGCACACCGGCAAGAGCGACGATGAGATCCTCGCCACGCTGTATCCGGGGGGATCGCTCAGCGAGGTCCGGTTGCGGGAGCTGCTCCAGCAGCCCGACCTGCGCGCCATCGCCGACACGCTGCAGACCTGGATGCATCCCCTGGGGCGGGCGCTGCGCGAAGGCGTGGACGCCGCGCAGCGCAGCGGTAGCCTGCTTGATATCGAGCTGGCGCTCGACCGGGCCTACGCCCAGTACGGGTACCGCGTGGCCGACGGGGAAGGCGACGGCGACGCGAGCTTCCGCCGGTTTCTGAGCGCCGAGGTCACCGTGACGAACCTGAAGACGGCGCTCAAGCTCCGGCGGATCAAAGAGCTGTCCCGCGAGGAGCGGGAGCGGTTCTTCGTCCTGGGCGGGGCGATCTCGCGGGATCGATTTCTCACGCTCGCCGACCCGCAGACCAGCGTCGCCGACGTGGCCGGCACCAGGGTGCTGGGGATCGACCTGTCGGGCACGGAGAATCTGCTGGAGATGGAACGCCTGATCGACCGGGGATTTCAGAAGATGGCGGCGCAGATGCTGCTCGGCGATCAGCTCGGCCTGGACGTCGTGATCGGGTACCTCACGAAGAAGGCCGCCGAGGTGGCCAACCTTCGGGTGATCGCGCACGCCCGGCAGCTCGAGCTCCCGGCCGACGTCGCGCGGCAGGAGATCGTGCATGTATAAGGTGGCGGTGATCACCGACGCGGAGACCGCCACCGGATTCCGGCTGGCCGGCGTGGAGGTCCGCGAGGCCGGCACGCCCGCGCAGGCGCTCGAGCTGATCCGGGACTACGCGGCGGCCGGGTACGGCCTGGTGGCCGTCAACGAAGATCTCCTCCGGGGGACCGACGAGGCGCGCAGCCGGCTGCTGCGGGGCCGCGACCTGCCGCTCGTCGTCCCGCTGCCCCCGGCGCGCGCGCACCTCGAGTCGGGCGAGGCCTACATTTCCAGGTTGGTGAAGGAGCACATCGGATTCGCGGTCAAGTTGCGCTGAGAGACGGGATCTAACGAGTTCGTCCCGCGACTCCCCGCGCGGCGGCCGACCGACGCGAACGGAGGACAACGTATGACGGCACCAACCGGCAAGATCACACGAATCTCAGGTCCGGCGGTCATCGCGCAGGGCCTGGCCGGCGCGCGGATGTACGATATCGTGCGCGTCGGCAAAGAAAAATTGATCGGCGAGATCATCCGGCTCGACCACGACACGGCGTTCGTCCAGGTCTACGAGGACACCTCGGGACTCTACGTCGGCGAGCCGATCGAGTCGACGGAAGCCCCGCTCGCGCTCGAGCTCGGACCGGGGATGCTGAGCAGCATCTACGACGGCATCCAGCGGCCGCTCGACAAGATCCGCGACGCCCAGGGCGACTTCATCTCGCGCGGCGTCATCGTCGACTCCCTCGACCGGACTAAGAAGTGGGCCTTCCGGCCGAGCGTCAAGGCCGGCGACAACGTGGGTCCGGGCGACGTGATCGGGGAGGTCCAGGAATACTCCTACGCCCACCGGATCATGGTGCCGCCGGACGCGCCGGCCGGCGAGATCGCCGAGATCAAGAACGGGGAGTTCACGGTCACCGATGTCGTCGCGCGCCTGGCGAACGGTACGGAGCTGCGGATGATGCAGACGTGGCCGGTGCGCGTGCCGCGGCCGGCCGCGCGCAAGCTGGATCCGACGGAGTTGTTTATCACCGGCCAGCGCATCCTCGACGTGCTCTTCCCGGTGGCGATGGGCGGCACCGCTTCGGTCCCGGGCCCGTTCGGGAGCGGCAAGACGGTGGTGCAGCAGACGCTCTCCAAGTGGTCCAATGCCGATATCATCGTCTACGTGGGCTGCGGCGAGCGCGGCAACGAGATGACGGACGTGCTGACCGAGTTCCCCGAGCTCGAGGACCCGCGCAACGGCCGTCCCTTGATGGAGCGCACGATTCTCGTGGCCAACACGTCCAACATGCCGGTCGCCGCGCGCGAGGCCAGCATCTACACCGGGGTCACGATGGCCGAGTACTTCCGCGACATGGGCTACCGCGTCGCGCTGATGGCCGACAGCACGAGCCGGTGGGCCGAGGCACTGCGCGAGATTTCTTCGCGCCTGGAGGAGATGCCGGCCGAGGAAGGTTACCCGCCGTACCTGGCCAGCCGCCTCTCCGCGTTCTACGAGCGGGCCGGCCGCGCCGTCGTCCTCGGCAAGGACGAACGCGTGGGCGCCGTCACCGTGGTCGGCGCCGTCTCGCCGCCCGGCGGCGACCTGTCCGAGCCCGTCACGCAGAGCACGCTCCGCATCGTCGGCACTTTCTGGTCGCTCGACGCGCAGCTCGCCTACCGCCGGCACTTTCCGGCGATCAACTGGAACCGCTCGTACAGCCTGTACGAAGCATTGCTCGCGCCGTGGTATGCGAAGGAGGTCGCGGAGGACTTCGCCGAACAGCGGACGTGGCTCAGCACGATCCTCGCGCGTGAAGCCGGCCTGCAGGAGGTTGTGCAGCTGGTCGGGCCGGACGCGCTGCAGGACGCCGAGCGTATGGTGATCGAGGCCGGCCGCATGATCCGCGAGTTCTACCTGCAGCAGAGCGCGTTTAGCGACGTGGACGCGTCCTGCTCGCTCGAGAAGGCGTTCGGGATGATTCGGGGAATCCGGGCGTTCTACGAGGCATCGCTCGAAGGCCTCCAACGGGGCATGACGATCGACGAGGTCCTCAACCTGCCACAGAACGAGCAGATCGCGCGCTTCAAGGAAGTGCCGAACGAGAAGTTCCCCGACACGCTCAGGCAGTTTCTCGAGGGCGTCCACCAGACGTTCGCACAGGCCCAGGGCGCCGCGGCCCCCGCGGGCGGGGCAGTCGGGGACGGGGCAGGACGGAGGAGCTGACATGGACCTGGCCACCAAGCGCTACACCAGCATCAACTACATCTCGGGGCCCCTGCTGTTCGTGGAGGGGGCACGCGACCTCGCGTACGGCGCGATCGTCGAGATCCACGTGCAGGACGGCAGCGTGCGCGGCGGACAGGTCATCGAGGTCTCCGAGCGCAACGCGGTCATCCAGGTCTTCGAAGAGACCCGCGGGATGGACCTCGCCAAGACCTCGTTGAGCCTGCGCGAAGACGTCGCGCGCATCGGCGTCAGCCGCGAGATGATCGGCCGGCGCTTCAACGGCCTCGGCGATCCGATCGACGGTCTGCCGCCGATCATCCCCGAAAAGCGGCTGCCGATCCTCGGCGCACCGATCAACCCGGTGGCGCGGGAGAAGCCGGCCGAGTTCATCCAGACCGGCATTTCGACGATCGACGTGATGAACACGCTCGTCCGCGGCCAGAAGCTGCCGATTTTCTCGGGCGCCGGCCTGCCGGCCAACGAGATCGCGGCGCAGATTGCCCGCCAGTCGAAGGTCCTCGGCGAGGCCGAGCAGTTCTCCGTCGTGTTCGGCGCGATGGGGATCACGCAGCGGGAGGCCGCGTTCTTCATCCACGAGTTCGAATCGACGGGCGCGCTGGCCCGCAGCGTCGTGTTCATGAACCTCGCCGACGACCCGACGATCGAACGCCTCATGACGCCGCGCACCGCGCTCACCGTGGCCGAGTATCTCGCGTACGAGCTGGACATGCAGGTGCTCGTGATCCTCACCGACATGACGAACTATGCGGAGGCCCTTCGCGAAATCGGCTCGGCGCGCGAAGAAATCCCCGGCCGCCGTGGATATCCGGGGTACATGTACACCGATTTCGCGAGCATCTACGAGCGCGCCGGCCGCATCAAGGGCAAGAAGGGCACCATCACACAGTTCCCGATCCTGACGATGCCGGATGACGATATCACGCATCCGATCGCGGACCTCACGGGCTACATCACCGAGGGCCAGCTCGTGCTCAACCGGCCCCTGCACCGGCAGGGCATCTACCCGCCGATCAATCCGCTCCCGAGCCTGTCGCGCCTGATGAACAACGGCATCGGCAAGGGGCGCACGCGCGAGGATCACCGGCAGGTGGCCGACCAGCTCTACTCGGCGTACGCGCAGGGCCTCGACCTCCGCCGTCTTGTCGCCATCATCGGCGAGGAGGCCCTCACGGAGAACGACCGGCTCTACCTCAAGTTCGCGGATGCCTTCGAGAAGGAATTCATCAACCAGGGCAACGCCGACCGCTCGCTTCAGGACTCGCTGACCCTCGGCTGGAAGCTGCTGTCGGTGTTCCCCAAGAGCGCGCTGACCCGGATCAGCCGGGACCACGTGGACAAGTACTACTACGGCGAGCAGGTGGAGAAGATCTTCCGGCCCGGCGAAGCGCCGTAGGGAGTCAGACGGCAATCACGTTCGTAGGGGGACGCTCCAATGGCTGAGACGATCAGCCCAACCCGGATGAATCTCCTGCAGCGCCAGAACCAGGTCAAACTGGCGCAGCAGGGCGTCGATCTCCTGAAGAAAAAGCGGGATGCGCTCGTGGCCGACTTTTTCAACATCGTGCGGCGGGCGCTCGCCGCCCGCGAGAAGCTGACGAAGTCCGCCGAGGAGTCGTACACGCTGCTGGGGCTGGCGAAAGCGGTGGAAGGGCGCGAAACGCTCGAGGCCGCGGCCCTCGGCGATCCGCGCCGGCTCGAGGTGGGCATCGATACCAAGAACGTGTGGGGCACGCGGATCCCCACGATCGTCGCGGACGGCGTTCACCGGACGCCGCTGGCGCGCAACGCCGACCCCGCCGCCGTATCGGCGCGCACGATCGAAAGCGCGGACCGGTTCGAAGACGTCGTGGCCGCCCTGCTGGATGTCGCCGGGACCGAAATTACCCTGCGCAAGATCGGTGAAGAGATCAAGAAGACCACGCGGCGGGTCAACGCGCTCGAACAAGTGGTGATCCCGCGTATTCGGGGCGAAATCCGGTACATCCGCGACGTGCTCGAGCAACGTGCGCGGGAGGACGTGTTTCGGTTGAAGCGGATCAAGCAGAAGTTGGAGGGCGCGTCCAAGCACTGAGCGAGACATGGCCGGCGGCGGCGCGCGCCGTCGTCGCATCGCCCGGGGTCGTGATGATGCTCGGGGCGGTGGACGTGGGCAAGACGACCACCGCGACGGCGTTGGCCGGCGCCGCCGTCCGCGCCGGGCTGCGGACGGCGATCGTCGACGCGGACATCGGGCAATCCGATCTCGGTCCGCCTGCGACGGTGGGCCTCGGCGTGGTCCGGGGGCCGGTGCGGCACATGGCGGACGTCCCGCCGAGCGCCCTGTACTTCGTCGGCGATACCTCACCGCAGCGGGTGTACGGGTACGTCGTGGACGGGACACGCGAGTTGACCGCGCGGGCCCGGCGGCAGGGGGCGCAGATCGTGGTGGTCGACACGACGGGCTGGGTCGCGGGCACGACCGCGGTCGCCGCCAAACTCCGGAAGATCCGCCGCCTGTCCCCCCGTCATGTGGTGGCGATCCAGCGCGATCGCGAGGTCGAACCCATCCTGGTCCGCCTGTCGCCGCGAATCACCGTGCATCGCCTGTACCCCGAGACCGCCGTCCGCGCCCGCTCCGCGGCGGAGCGCCGCGCGTTTCGCGAGCGGAAGTTTGCCGAGTACTTTGAGCGCGCCCGGCCCATGGTCCTCGATCTGCGCCGCCTCATCGCGGAGCGGTCCCCGGTCTACGCGGGGACGCCGGTGGCGCCGTCCCGGGTGCCGGCCGACGTGCCGCCGGATGCGCTGCGTCACCTTCTGGTTGGTTTGGCCGGCCGTCGTGGTACCATGAGGGCGATGGGCACCGTCCTTCTCGTCGAGCCGGAGCTGCACCGGTTGACCGTCCTCGCACCTGACGTCTCGCGCGACGCCGTGTCGTCCGTGCAGTGGGGCGTGCTGCGCGTGACCCCCGCCGGCCGTGAGCACGGCAGGCTGTCGGACACGGCCGGTGCGTCCCCATGAGATTCTGGGATGTCGTGGCCCGCGCCGGCCTGCGCCGGTGGCAGATCGCGCTGACGGCGGTCGCCGTGGCGGTCGGGTTCGTGTTTGCCGTGCAATCCCGCACGGAGCAGTCCATCGAAACGGGGCTGCAGGTCAGTTCGGGGCGCCTCGGCGAGGTGGCGTACCGGTATCGCGCGGAGGACGAGCGTCAGGCGGCGATGCGCCAGGAGATCGGCCAGCTCCGCGGCGAGATCGCCGGGCAGGAGCAGCGCGCCGCGGCGGACCGCCGCGTAACGGCGGCCTTGGCCGAGGACCTGGCCACGCTTCGGACCGCCGCCGGGCTGACCCCGGTCCGGGGGCCGGGAGTGGTGATCACCGTTACCGACAGCAGACGTCCGCTCCGGCCCGGGGAAGATCCGAATCTGGTCCTCGTGCATTACTCCGACGTCCGGGACGTGGTCAATGCGCTGTGGGCCGCCGGCGCCGAGGCGATTGCGGTCAACGACGAACGGATCATGAGCACCACCGGTCTGTCGTGCGTCGGCACGACGATTCTCTGCAACACGCGGCGCATGGCGCCGCCGTACCGGGTCGTCGCGATCGGCGACCCCGCGGCCTTGATGGGCGCGGCCCAGGTGCGCGGGGGGGTGCTCGCCCAGCTGCGGGCCTTCGACTTTCCGGTGACGGTCACGGTGGGGACCGATCTGCTGGTGCCGGCCTACAGCGGGGGCTTCGTCCACCGGTTCGCGAAGCCGGCCGGCGAGGGGGGGTAGGCGCGGTGTGGCTGCCGATCTTGGGGCTCCTGGCCGGCCTGGCGCTCGGCCTGATGGTGACCGTCCAAGTCCCGCTCGGCTACGTCAAGTACAGCGCGATCGCGATCCTCGCGTCGGTGGACACCATCCTCGGCGGGATGCGCGCGCAGTTCGAGCGGCGGTTTGACCTCTGGGTGTTTCTCTCGGGGTTCGTGGTGAACACCGTGTTCGCGGCGGCGCTGACGGCGCTCGGCGACCTGCTCGGGCTCGACATTTATTTGGGCGCCGTGATCGCGTTCAGCATTCGGATCTTCAACAACGTCGGCTTCATCCGCCGCGATCTGCTCGGCCTGGTGTGGCGGGGCCGGCCGCCGGAGGCGGAAGAGGCCGGGTAGGGTCAATCGAGGGGAAAACAGAGCCGACGTGCAACGGGGAGGCGGGCCGATGGCACGGATAGGGATCAACGGGTTCGGCCGGATCGGGCGGCAGGTGCTGCGGACGATTCTCGAGCGCCATCAGGACCTCGAGGTGGTCGCGGTCAACGACCTGACCGACGTGCGCACCAACGCGCATCTGTTCAAGTACGACAGTACGTACGGGCGGTACCCGGGCTCGGTGGAGGCGCGGGATGGGACGCTGGTCGTCGACGGCCGGGCGATCAGCGTGCTCTCCGAACGCGATCCCGCGAAGCTCCCCTGGAAGCAGCACGGCGTCGACATCGTGATCGAGTCCACCGGCCGGTTCACGGACGCGGCGAAGGCCGCGGGCCACCTCCAAGGCGGCGCCCGACGGGTGGTCATCAGCGCGCCGGCGACGGGCGAGGATCTCACGGTGAACATGGGCGTCAACCACACCGCCTACGATCCGGCCAAGCATCACGTGATCAGCAACGGCTCCTGCACGACCAACTGCCTGTCGGTGACCGCCGTGGTCTTGAGTCGGAGCTTCGGCATCGTCGCGGGGTTCATGAACACCGTCCACTCGTACACCAACGACCAGGTCATCCTCGACGTGGTGCACAAAGATCTGCGACGAGCCCGCGCCGCCGCCCTGAACATCATTCCCACGACGACCGGCGCGGCGAAGGCGATCTTTCTCATCCTGCCCGAGCTCAAGGGCAAGCTCAACGGCCTCTCGCTTCGCGTGCCGACCCCCACCGTGTCCGTCGTCGACCTGACGGTGTCGCTGGAGAAGCCGGCGACCGCGGACCAGATCAACGCCGCATACAAGCGGGCCGCGGCCGAGGAGCTCAAGGGATATCTCGGCTACGTCGACGAGCCGCTCGTCTCGACCGACTTCAAGGGCGACCCACGCAGCGGCATCGTGGACGGGCTGTCGACGATGGTCGCCGGGAACATGGTCAAAGTCCTCTCCTGGTACGACAACGAGTGGGGCTACTCGTGCCGGACCGCCGATCTCGTGGCCTACATGGTCTCGCGCGGAGTCTGATGCGCCCGCGCCCGGTCCGGTGACAACCAAGAAGACGGTGCGAGACGTCGACGTCCGGGACAAGCGCGTCTTTATGCGCGTCGACTTCAACGTGCCCCTGGATCACGGCCGCATCATGGACGACCAGCGTATCCAGGCGGCCCTGCCGACGATCCGGTATCTGCTCGATCACGGTGCGATGGTCATCCTGGCCTCGCATCTCGGCCGGCCGAAAGGTCCGGACGGCGACCTGCGGATGGATCCCATCGCGGCGCGGCTCGGCGAGCTCCTGCACCGGCAGGTCAAGAAGGTGGACGACTGCGTCGGCCCGGTGGTGGAAGATCAGGTGTTCGCGATGCGCCCCGGCGACGTGGTTGTCCTCGAGAATCTGCGGTTTCACCGCGACGAGGAGGCGAATGATCCCGCGTTCGCGCACGCGCTGGCCCGGCTGGCGGACGTCTACGTCAACGACGCGTTCGGCACCGCCCACCGCGCGCACGCCAGCACCGTGGGCATCACGCACTATCTGCCCGCGGTCGCGGGCCTCTTGATGGAGCGCGAGCTTGTCTCCCTCGGCAAGGTCCTCGACCGGCCGGCCCGTCCTCTGGTCGTCATTCTCGGGGGCAAGAAGGTCGAGGACAAGATCGACGTGATCCGGAACCTGCTGCGGCTCGCGTCGACGATGCTGATCGGCGGGGCGATGTGCTACACGTTTCTCAAGGCCACGGGGGCCGAGATCGGCGCGTCACTGCTCGAAGCCGAGAAGCTCGGCCTGGCCCGCGATCTGCTTCGAGAGGCGGAGGAGCGGGGGGTCACGATGGTGCTGCCGGTTGACGTTCTGGCCGCCCAGAAGCTTGAGGCGGGGGCCGCGCCGCGCGTCGTCGACGCCCGCGCGGTGCCGGAGGGGTGGATCGGGGTGGACATCGGCCCGCGGACGGTCGCCGCGATGGGCGCGCCGATCGCCGGCGCGGCCACGATCCTGTGGAACGGCCCGATGGGCGTTTTCGAAATCCCGGACTTCGCCGGCGGCACGCGCGCCATCGCCAAGGCGGTCGCCGAGTCGTGCGCCGAGTCGGTCGTCGGGGGCGGCGATACCGCGGCGGCGGTCGAACAGTTCGGGTACGCCGACAAGATCAGTCACATCAGCACCGGCGGGGGGGCGACGTTGGAATTCATGGAAGGCAAGGTCCTGCCCGGCGTGGCGGCCCTGCAGGACGCGTAGGATGGCGTCTCCGCTCGGCGCCCGCGGCCGGCGCGTCCCGCTCGTCGCCGCCAACTGGAAGATGAACATGACCCGGGAACCGGCGGAGCGCCTGGCGCGCGAAGTCGTCCGGGCCGTCGCCGAGATGCGCGGGGTCGATGTGGTGATTTGCCCGCCCACGACCGCGCTCGATGTGGTCGGCCGTGTTCTGGCCGGCACGCCCCTGCTGCTGGGGGCCCAGACGATGCACGAGGAGCCGCAGGGCGCGTACACGGGCGAGATCAGCGCGCCGATGCTGCTCGACGTCGGGTGCCGGTGTGTCATTCTCGGTCACTCCGAGCGCCGCCAGTATTTCGGGGAGACCGATGAGGCGCTCGGCCGCAAGGTGCGCGCGGCGATCTCACACGGGCTCCTGCCGATCATCTGCGTCGGCGAGCGGCTGGCGGAGCGGGAGGCCGGTCAGGCGGATCTGCTCGTGACCCGTCAGGTCGAAGCGGCGATCAGCGGGATCGGTGAGCGGACGGACGTGCCGCTGGTCGTCGCCTACGAACCGGTGTGGGCGATCGGCACGGGCCGCACCGCCACCGGGGACGAAGCCAATCGGGTCGCGGCGCTGATTCGCCGGGCGGTGGGATCGCACCGCGGCGGGGCGGCGGGCGAGGCCGTGCGGGTGCTCTACGGCGGCAGCGTCAAGCCGGACAACATCCGCGAGTTCCTCGGGCAGCCCGACGTCGACGGCGCGCTCGTCGGCGGCGCCAGTCTCGACGCCGGCGCGTTTGCCGCGATCGTCGCGGCCACCGCCGATCGCGCCCGCGGAGCATCCCGCCGCGTCGATGCGCCGTGAGGGCCGCGGCCGGCGGGCCGTTCCGCTTGGACAGCCGCTCCGGGCTGTGCTACCCTGAGGGGGCGCCCAGACGGCCTCGAGTGAGGAGGCCGCGGGCCGCATCGGTGGAGGTGGCACGGTGAGTACAGCCGTTTTGATCATTCATCTGATCGCCGCGGCCGCGGTCGTCGGCGTGATCGTGCTGCAGGGCCCGAAGGGCGAAGGCCTCGGCGCGATCGGCGGCGGGGGAGCGCGGCTGTTCCACGGACCCCGACCGCGGGAGACGATGTTCCTGCGCATCACGTCGGTGCTGGCGATCGTCTTCGGTCTGACGTCGTTCTATCTGGTGCTCGTCCACTTCGGCCGGTAGCGGCTGCCGTGGCCGACGCCCCCCGGCCGCTCGCCTCAAACGAAGACGTCGAGCGCCTGACCGCCGACCGCCGCGCCCGCCTCCACAGCGCGACGCACGCGGAGATTCTGTCGGGCGCCACGACCGACGTCTACTTCATCCGCACGCTCGAGATCCTTCGTTCGCTGGGACTCGCCGACACGCCGGTCGTCGCCGAGATCTTCGCGGCACGGGACGGCCTGTTGGTGGGCGTGGACGAGGTCCGATACCTGCTGCGCGACGCCGGTGTCCGGATCGAATCCCTCGCCGAGGGCGAGCCGTTCGCCGGGCGTGAGGTCGTCATGCGGATCGAAGGCCCGTACGCCCGTTTCGGGATGTACGAGACGGTGATCCTCGGCATGCTGGCCCAGCCGAGCGGGTGGGCCGCGGCGGCGCGCCGCATCGTGCAGAGCGCCGGGGAGAAGCCGGTGTATTCGTTTGGCGCGCGCCACGTCCACCCCGCCGTCGCGCCGGTGCTCGAGCAGGCTGCGATCGCGGGCGGGATGCGGGGCGCCGCGTGCGTGCTCGGTGCGAAGCTGGCCGGGCAGGAGCCGGTCGGGACGATGCCCCACGCGTTTATCCTGATTGTCGGCGATACCCTTCGCGCCGCGGCCGCCTACCACGAGCAGATGCCGGCCGGAGCCCCGCGTCTCGTCCTCGTGGATACGTTTGCCGACGAGGCGGTGGAAGCGCTGCGCGTCGCCCAGGCGATGGGGGGTCATCTCGCCGCCGTCCGGCTTGACACGCCGAAAGAGCGGGGCAGCGTGACGCCGGACCTCGTGCGCGAGGTCCGGGCGCGGCTGGATCTCGCGGGGCACCCCGGCGTCCGCATCTTCGTCTCCGGCGGGCTCACGCCGGAGCGGGTCGCGGAGCTTTCGGACGCAGGAGCCGATGCATTCGGCGTGGGAAGTTACGTCAGTTCGGCGCCGCCGATCGACATGACCATGGACCTGCGCGAAATCAACGGAAAGCCGATGGCCAAGCGGGGACGCGTTCCCGGCCGGACGTCCTCGCCGCGGCTGCGCGAACGATGACGAAACGGTTTCGGCGCGTCAGTCTGGGTTGGGCGGCCCTGGTCGCCGCAGTCGCCGTGTGGTCCGGTGCCGCTTCCGCCTCCGCGCCGTCCGGCTGCGTGCCGGCCGCAACGTCGAGCCTCACGGTCTTTACCGTCGGGGTATCGGCGGCCGGCACTCCGGTCGTGCGATCGTCCGCCGCCCCGCCGCCGGCCGCCACGGGCGGAGCGGCGTGCGTGCCGGCATCGGCACCGTCCGGATCGCCGACGTTCCTTGTGAACGGCCCGGGCGTATCCGTGTATCCTTTATCGTCGTCCGTATCGTCCGTATCGCCCGGCGGTCCCGGCCTTCCGACAACGATCCATCTTCTGCAGGTCGGATCGTATCTGCTCATCGTGCCGTATAGCGGCACGATCCAGGTCTATCAGATCGGGCCGGGATTATACGTCGTGCGGTCGCTCGACCCGTCACAGAACGTGAACGTCGTGCCGCCCCTGCCCGCCGCTCCGACTGCGCCGAACACAGGGCCGATTCCAACCGTCGGCCATTAGCGGATCCGGCCCGCGGTCCGCGCGCATCCATTTGATTGACACCCTATTTTGGGGTTCCTATAATGAGGAAGCATTTTACGCCCTGCCTGCTGCCGGTGCAGGGCATGATGGTCGTGCCGGGATGGCGGAATCTGGCAGACGCGCACGTTTGAGGGGCGTGTGGGGCAACCCGTGGGGGTTCAAATCCCCCTCCCGGCACCATGATTACCCCCATAGAGACTCGCCGTAGCAGGGTCATCCAATCCCAACAGCGCTTCCAGATTCCCTTGAACCTCTGCCACGAGATGCGTTCCGTCGCGCCGAAGCGTGACCGGTCCGATCAGCTTTGCCAGGAGTCTCCGCGCGCGTTCCGCGTCCGTGCCCATCGTCTCCCGGAGCTGACGCAGGTAGCTCTCGACTGCTGACGGCGGAGAAACCAGCCGCGGCGGCTTTGTGGGCAGGTCCCTGAGGCTTGCTTCAAGGCCGGCAACGCGCTCCTCGCATTCGAACAGCAGCCCCCGTGTCGCTGGAGTCGTCAGTCCCTGGCGGATGGCCGTCAGGACGTTCTCCAGCTCTGTCCTTGCCTGCCGAAGGTCCGCCTCGATCCGGCGGCGCTGCTCATCCGGGTTGATGGATAGACGGGCCAAGGCCTCATCGACCTGGCGAGTGAGATAGGCTACTGTCTCTGGAGAGAACAGTTCTTTGTAGATGCAGTCAATCAGGATCTCCTCGACCCGATCGCGCCGGGCCAGCTTCGTATTCCGGCACACAGCCGAACCGCGGTTCACGTTGGCGCTGCACGCATAGTAACCGCGATCCTTGATCGTGTAGTGGCTGCCGCACTCGCCGCACACCAGAAGGCCACTGAACAGGTACTTTGGCTTTGCGCCTGGCGTGAGGCCGGCCGCTTGGCGCCGCCCTTGGCGACGAGCCTGCACCCGATCCCACAGGTCCTGCGGGATGATCCGAAGCTCCGGCACCGAGGTCCACTGCCATTCGCCCTCAGGGCGTAGGCGCATCATCCGTTTGCCCGTATCAGGGTCACGTACTTTCTGACTTCGGTTCCACGCCAGTTTGCCAACGTAGAGCGGATTGTTGAGGATGCCGATAGCTTTCCTGGGCGATCCGTTGATAGTCGTCCAAGTCCATCCCATCAGCCGGCGGCCTCGAGAAGGGCGGGGTGGTGCAACGCGTTCCTCGTTAAGCATGTGGACAATCGTCTTCGGTGAGTAGCCCGAGTCGTACAGTTCGAAGATCCGCCTCACGACCGCGGCTTCCTGAGAGTCTACGACACGTTTGTATCCGACGATCTGGTGCTGGTCGCTGTACATCGGCTCGCTACGGTAGCCGTATGCGCGTCCGCCGGCGCTGAGCCCGCGGCGTACCTGGCCTGCCATTCCGCGCCGCGTCTTGTCGCGCAGGTCTTCAAGGAACGCTTCGTCCTTCCAGCCCATGACGGACGCCAGAGACGTCCAGTGCGGTCAGTGAGGTCTGCACCCGTGCTGACCGCGATTACCCGGATACCCCAGAACCGCAGGCGGTTCAGAGCGTGATGCATCTCGCCTTGATCGCGCCACAGACGGTCCTGGGACTCCACGAGGATTGCCCCGAACCGGCGGCTCTTGGCGGCCTCAATGAGCCGCATATAGCCCGGGCGCTGTTCCACGGCCCCAGAGATCTCTTGGTCCGTGTACAGGTGATCTTCGGCGAGGGCATAGTCGAGACGGAGAGCTGCCTGCCGACAGAGGCTCACTTGATCCTCGATCGAGGTTGCCCGCTGTCTGTCCGAACTGTAGCGAGCGTACGGCCGGAAGACATCTTCACGAGCCTGCCGTATACGAGGAGATCTACGCGTCAGCCACCATTGGAACAGTGGCTCAGAGGTTTGCCACAGCCAGTAAGCTGGGATGACGTTTACGAGAACTTCTTGGACTTCTTGTCAATCGGGATCCACAATTATCTCGCATGGATTGTAAGAGCGGTCGCGAGATTAGCCCCACACGAACTACTCCCCAACGGGGGCATCGATTGGCTGGACGTTGCCTTGCAGTTGGAGAATGGAGTTGACACCAGCTGGGCGATTTCAGCCATGGAAAGAGGTTGTCGCTCTCCCCGGTGGGTGGTTGCGCCCTTCGGGCGTGCTGTTGAATCAGTAATCAATGAGACGGGATTGGAAGAGCCCTTTCTATTGGCAGACTCTGAACGGGTAGCAGACTTGGTCACGCGTGCCATCGCCGCTACGGCGATGGGTACTGCTCCCGCGCGCGATGAGTTCGAGGACCTAATTTCGTGGTTGCGAAATCCCTAACAGGATTTCGCCCGGCACCTACTGTGACAATGTGATGGCGGAGCGGCTCAAGACACGAGCTCTGAATTCGGCGATCGCCCACCTCCGCAAGTGGAGCGACACCGATCTATTTCCGCGACCCTTCGAGATTGAAGCTCTGTATTCGACTTGGCCTATGGCAGGGAAATTCATTGAGGCAACGGATCTTGGCGCTCATCAATGGAGCGCCAGTAGTCGGCGCGCAATTATCCCTAAGGATCGCCTCGGATATCGAGTTGGAATGCAGCTCGATCCGATAGATTCCCTGGTATTGACGGCACTCATCTACCAGTATGGCCGGCAGATCGAGCGCACCAGAGTCAAGACGACTGAGAACATTGTCTTTAGCTACAGACTAAGGCCTCTCGTGGGCGGACAACTTTACGATCCGGCCTTCAACTGGGCGGCCTTTTGGCAAAGATTGCTAGCTCTGGCCAATGAATCCAAAGTCCGACACGTGCTGGTTGCAGATGTGTCAGACTACTATAACCAAGTTTATCATCACACAGTCGAGCAGCAATTGGCTCGCGCCAATTTACCTCGAGAGGTTGT
>DASYZR010000060.1 GCA_035945995.1 bacterium | reverse complement strand
GGATGGGACCTGGCCGGCACGGTGGAACAGGCCGCGGCGGATGGCTCGGGCCCCGGCGTCGGCGCGGCGTGGTCGGCCTCGTTGAGTCCGGTGCATAGGCCGAACTGGTGGCCGTGCCGACCCACGCGCTGGCAGAACTGCCCGCGGCGAGGCCGCAACTCTGCTGGTGGCCGGTCTTACGGCGCTGCATGCCGTCAAGCGCGGAGGGGCGCTGGTCGCCCGAACCGTTCTCGTCACGGGAGCTTCCGGCGGCGTTGGACATATCGCGTGTTACCCGGCCCGCCATGCGGGTGCGCAAGTGGTGCCGCCAGAGTCAAACCTGTTCCTCGGGGTACGCGGCGTCCGGGTGGCGCAGCGGCACCGGGCGCTGTTGCAACAGCAACTCCGTGCGATCCGCCGTGCCGGCACCGGCCGCCCGATGGCCTACCGCACGGGCACTTCCAGCTCTTCGGCCGGAACGACGTCCAGGCGACCGGTAATTTCCTCGACTTCGAAGCGCGACTGGTCGCCTTCGCGCCAGCACCGGAACGCGACGCGCGCATCTCCGACCCGGAGATTGTCGACGTGGACCTGACTGAGCCATCCCGGCAGCGTGGGGGCGACGTACAGCCGGCCGGCGGGTGCGTCGGCGCGGAGGCCCAGCAGCACGCGGATAAGGAAGAAGACACTTCCGGCCGCCCATGCCTGCGGCACGTTGGCGTCCAGGTAGCGGACCGGAAAATCGAAGCGCGTCCGGTCGAGTCCAGACAACAATTCAGGCAACTGGAACTGCTGAAACTGCGCGGCGGCGTCAAAGATCGCCCGTGCAATCTTGGCCGCGGCCGCCGCATCCCCGTACCGGCGGCATCCCGCGCCGATCAGCGCGTTGTCGTGCGGCCAGACCGCGCCGCGCTGGTAGGCGAACGGATTGAACGCCGGGTGCGCGGCGCTGAGCGTGCGGATCCCCCACCCGCTCCACATGTCGTCGGCGGTCAGGCGCGCGATGACGCGCGGCGCCCGTTCCGGTGGCACGATGCCCGACCACAGACAGTGGCCGGCGTTGCTGACGACGCTTGTGATCGGATGCTTGAGGGCGTCGAGCCCGTAGGCGTACGTGCCTTCGTCGTCGAGCCAGAATGCGTCGTTGAACCGATTGAAGAGATTCTGCGCCTCGCGTCTGAGACGGTCGGTCATCTCGGGCTTCCCGACCGTCTCGTACAGTGCGGCCATTCGCCGCTTGGCATCGTAGACGTAGCCCTGTAACTCGCACAGAGCGATAGGGGGCTCGGCCGGCTCCCCGTTCTCGTAGACGACGCCGTCGCCGGAGTCCTTCCAGCCCTGATGTTTGATCCCGCGCGGTGAGCGCGTCCGGTATTCTTGGAAGCCGTCGCCGTCCCGGTCCCCGTAGGTGTCGACCCAGTCCAGGCATCGCGCGGCGACGGGCAGGTGGGTTTCGAGGATCCCGCGGTCGCCGGTCCATAGATAGGCCTCATGCAAGAGGATGGGGTAGAGAATGGTCGCGTCGGCGGTGCCGTAGTACGGTGTGTGAGGGATCAGCTCGAATCGTGCGAGTTCGCCGCTTCTGAGTTCGTGTGGAATCTTGCCCGGGTCGGCGTCCCGGACATCGTCGGACCGCGTCGCTTGGTGACGCGCCAGGGCCGCGAGCGCACCCAGTCCAAACGAGCGGTGCAGGGCGAGTGTCTGCATCCCGGCGATGAGGCTGTCTCTCCCGAAGAGTGCGATAAACCAGGGTGCACCGGCAGCGAGCACGCAGGGGGTCTCCGGTGGCACGTCGTCCAGCAGAAGCGAAACGAGATCATCGGTCGATTGTCGCAAGATATGCGTGATCGTGTCATCGTTCGTGTGGAAGTGGGTCGCAGAGGCATGCCACCTTTCGAGCAGGGCGTCCCGATCCGCGACGGACACCAACCCGCAACCGGAGGGCGCGGCATACACGATGCCGTCCACCTCCGGAATCAGCCGTGCGCACGTATGCCACTGTCCTCCCGGCGGCAGCACAATGTCGAACAGCAGCGAGTTGCCCTGATGGTGCGCCCGGCCGTCGCTGCGGGAGATTTCGTAGGAAAATCGCGGGTGGTACCCATCGCGCTTGTACTCCGTGTCGAGCCGCTGCGCGGCCGCCTCCCAATGGGTGCGGACCGTTCGGCGGATCCGCGGATAGTTTCGCCGCACCTCGAAGAGATCGGCAAAATCCGAGCCGACCTCGATCTCCAGGGTCAGCCGGACCAGCCGCTGATGGTAGTTCACGAGATCCAGGTCTTCGTGCACGCCGTCGGAGATCGTCCGCGTGACGGTCAGCCCAAGGACATGCTTCGGAATCGGCCCGACGGCGCTCGCAAGCGTCGGATTGGTGAACACGAAGCGCGCGCTGACCTGGGAGAGCGGCGCCGACGTGACCGGAGTCCAATTCCGCCCGTTGATGAGGTACCGGTAGTGCGAAAGAAACCGGATGTCCTGGGAGAACAAACCCTGCTCCGCGGCTCCGCGGATGCTGCCGTCGAGTCCGCTGACCATGAAGGCCCGGCCGCGGTTGATGGTGATGATATTGGGGCCGACCCTCACCTCCCCGAGCATCCCGAAGGCCGTCATCTCGCGGCCGAGGTGGACGCCCACGGACTGCCGACGCCGGGCATCGAGGATACCTTTCGCGATCTCACAGGACCTGCCTGGGCTGCGCGCGCGGAGCGAGCGTCGTCACCGCGCGATTCTGGAAGCAGTATGAACTGAAGGACATCCGGAATCTATCCATGAGTCCCTGCAGCTACGGCCGCCAACGCGTGCGACGCGCCCGGTGCGGGCTCGCACACTCGGCGGTAGACGGCCTCGTATCCGTCGGCCATTTGCTTGATCGAGAACCGTTCCGCCACCCGCGCCCGGCACATCCGCCGATCGATGCGCGGCACCTCCCCCACGGCCTTGATCATGTCCGCGATGGTCCGGCACACGAACCCCGTCTCCCCGTGCGCCACGATCTCGGGCACGGAGCCGTGCGCCATGGCAATGACCGGGGTGCCGCACGCCATGGCCTCCACCATCGTGATCCCGAACGGTTCGGGCCAATCGATCGGGAAGAGATACGCGTAGGCATTCCCGAGAAATTCGTCTTTCTGCGCCTCCCCGATCTCGCCCAAATACTCGATGTTACGATCCCGCAACAGCGGCTTGATGGCGTGCACGTAGTATTCGTGATCAACCGGGTCAACTTTCGCGGCGATCCGGAGCGGCATGCCGACCGCTCGGGCGATCTCGATCGCCCGATCCGGCCGTTTTTCCAGAGAGATGCGGCCAAGGAACGCGAGATAGCGCCCGGGGCGGTCGCAGAAGGTGAAGTGCCGGAGATCGATGCCATTGTACACGGTGGCCAGCCAATTCGCCGACGGCAGCGGGGCTCGTTGCGCGTTGCTGATCGAGACAAGCCCTACTTCGGGAAAGTCTTCGAAGACGGCGCGGACTTCCGCCAGGTCAAGCCTTCCATGCAGCGTGGTCACCACCGGCGTCCGGATTAGACGGGTGTACGGGAACGCGAAATAGTCGATGTGATTGTGAATCACATCCAAGTCGTCAGCCATCCGGGTGACGCGCCCGAGCTCGCGGATCGTGCAGGCGATGGAGTCGCGCACGTCGGGGTTCAACCGCAGTCCCTGCGGAGCACACGGGACCAGACGTGCCGAAGTCTGGGAATCACCGCTCGCGAACAGCACGACCTCGTGACCGCGCCGCGTAAGTTCCTCGGTCAAACCGCAGACGACTCGCTCTGTCCCGCCGTACAGCTTTGGCGGCACGGACTCATACAGCGGCGCCACTTGGCCGATACGCATTGACGTCCTCCCTCCCCACGCGCTCGCGCCTGCGCAGGTCGCCGTCTGTCTCAGAATCCGGCCGCTCGGGGTGGCTCTCTCAATAAGGCGAGGCGCGGGTGCCGCCGGGCGGCCGGTTGCAGGTGCGGGGGCAAGTCGGTGACCGATCGTACGCCATCCAGCCACCATGACACAACCACGTGCCGCCTCGCCAGCCCATGCTCCGCTTGCTCGACACCGTTGATGATGACACGAAAGAACATCAGCTCCGGGCCGATATCGATATCGAGGGACCATCGGTCTGGCGCGAAGTGGTTGTGATCGAGGAACAGCGCAACGTTTCCCGCGTGGTCAAGACCACATTCGAAATCCCGATGCGTCAACGCCGGTCTGTGGACCGCGCGGATGGTACCTACCTCATCATCCGCATCCCGCGATTGAAGGGTACCCCG
>DASYZR010000059.1 GCA_035945995.1 bacterium | reverse complement strand
TATCTCCTCGTGCTGGCAGGCGGCCTCGTGCGGATCACGGGAGCCGGCCTCGCCTGTCCGGACTGGCCGCTGTGCCACGGCCGGATCGTTCCGCCGCTTGAAGGCCTTGTCCTGATCGAGTACGGACACCGTCTGCTCGCCGCGGCGGTGAGCGTGCTGGTGCTGGCCACGGCGCTGTCGGCCTGGCGCGTGCGTGCGGCGGTGCCGCGGGCCGGCCGCCTCGCCGTCCTGGTGCTGGCGCTGCTGGCGGCGCAGATCGTGCTTGGAGGCGTGACCGTGAAACTGCGGCTCACGCCGGGCCTCGTGGCCACGCACCTCGGCGTCGCGATGCTGCTGCTGGGCGCCGTCGTGGCCCAGGCGGCCAACGCCCTGCGGCCGGCGGCCGATCCGGTGTTCGCGCCGCCGGGGTTCCGGAGGCTCGCGGCCGCGGCGGCGGCGGCGACCTTTGTGATGATTCTCATCGGCGGGTACGTGGGTTCGAGCGCGGCCGCGGTCGCGTGCCCGTCGCTGCCGTTGTGCCGCGGCGGCACGCTGCTCCCGCCGGATGCGCCCGCGCACGTCCACATGCTGCACCGCTTCTGGGCGCTCATCGTGGCCGTGCTGGTCGTCTGGACGGCGGCCGCGGCGACGCGCCTCGGTGTCCGCCGGCTGGCCATCGCCGCCCACCTCGCCCTGCTGGGGGTCGTCGTGCAGGTGGCGGCGGGCGTCCTCAACGTCGCGCTGCGGCTCACCCCGGCCGTGCAGGGCCTGCATCTCGGACTGGCCGCCGCGCTGTTCGCCGCCCTCGTCATCCTGACCACGCTCGCGATCCCGGTCCCGGAGACGGTGACGGCGTCCCCCATGGGGGACGGCGCCCCTCGCGCGGGCGCGAGAAGCCGGCGCCCCCTGCCCACGATCGCGGGCGGATCGATCGACGAGCCGGCCGACGGCCTCGCCTGGCCGGACGCGGCGCCGCGCACGGCGCTCGGCCGCACGGCGGAGACGGCCCGCGACTATCTCGCGCTGATGAAGCCGCGGATCATCCTCCTGCTGCTGATCACGACCATCACCACCATGATCGTCGCCTCACCCCACCATCTGCCGGTCGCGGCGCTTTTGCTGACCGTGCTCGGCGGCACGCTGGCGGCGGGGTCGGCCAATGCCTTCAACATGTACGTCGACCGGGACATCGACGCGATCATGCGCCGGACGTGTCTGCGCCCGGTCCCCGCGGGCCGCGTGCGGCCGTCGCAGGCGCTCGTTTTCGGCGCGGTCACCGGGGCCCTCTCGGTGGGCGTGATGGCGGTCGGCGTCAATCTCCTCGCGGCCGCGTTGTCCACGGCCGGTATCCTGTTCTACGTCGGCGTCTACACGCTGTGGCTCAAGCGCGCCACCCCGCACAACATCGTGATCGGCGGCGCCGCGGGGGCAGTCCCGCCCCTCGTCGGCTGGGCCGCGGCGACCGGCCGGGTCGAGGCGCCGGCCCTGGTCCTCTTCGCGATCGTGTTCCTGTGGACGCCGCCGCATTTCTGGGCCCTCGCGCTCGGCAAGGCCGACGACTACCGCGCCGCGGGGGTCCCGATGCTGCCGGTCGTGCGGGGCGAGCGGGAGACGCGCCGGCAGATCTTCCTGTACTCGCTCGTCCTGACCGCCGCCACGCTCGCGCTCTACGTCCCGCTGCACGCCCTCGGTCCGATCTACGCCGCCGCCGCCGCCGTCCTCGACGCCGTCTTCGTGGTCCTGGCGTGGGCGGTGCTCGCGGGCCGCCGGCCGGGGCTGGAAATGGCGCTCTTCGGATACTCCATCCTGTACCTCGGCCTGCTCTTCACCGCGATGGTGATCGACAAGCTCGTCCGCTGAGCCGCCGGGCGATGGCGGCTCCGCGTCGCATCCCCGTTCCGCGTGAGATCCGCGGCCGCCGCGTCGTCCTCCGCCCCCTTCGTTCGTCCGACGTCCGCGCCGTGTGGGAGGCGATCGAAGAATCACGGCAACGGCTCGAGCGCTGGCTGCCGTGGGTCCAGGCGACGCGCTCGATCGACGACCAGCGGGCCGCGATGGCGCGCCTGCGCGACCTATGGCGGCGCCGCGAGAGCTTCGTGGTCGGCATCTTCGACCGGCGCACCGGCCGCTACCTCGGCGGCAGCGGCCTGCATCGCATCAACTGGGAAACGCGATCGTTCGAGATCGGCTACTGGATCCGGACGTCCGCGGAGGGCCGGGGCTATGTCGCGGAGACGGTGCGGCTGCTGACCCGTCTGGCGTTCGACCGGCTCGGGGCCAACCGCGTCGAGATCTTCATGGACCCGCGAAACATCCGCAGCCGGGCGGTCCCGGAGCGGTTGAGCTTCGTCCTCGAGGGCACGCTCCGCCTCAAGGTCATGGGAACGGACGGACACTTGGAAGATCGGTGCGTCTTCGCGGTGACCCGCGACGACTACGATCGGCTGCCCTGGCGCTCCGGGCGGATCTCCAAGACCCGCGGGTAACGGCCGTTATCAGGGCTTAACACAGGCCGGGTAGCGTGGAGCGTGACGCGACACACTCAGCTGGAGGAACGCGATGCGAACACTTGTCTTGGTCTGGGCGTTGGCGGCGGCAGTGGCGGGGGCGCCGGCGGTGAACATGCTGTCCGGGCTGCTCTCGCCGGTCGCGCGGGCGCAGGCGGCCACCGCGGCCCCGGAGCTCAGCGGCGGCGGACCGTGGTTCAACACCGACGGCCGTCCGCTCACCATCGCCTCGCTGCGCGGAAAAGTCGTAGGCGTGGAGATGTGGACGGCGGGCTGCGAGAACTGCCTGAACGTGCTGCCGCACCTAAAAGAGTGGTACGCCCGATACGGCGGCCGGGGACTCGTTCTCGTCGGCGTGCACACACCCGAGTTCGCCCACGAGGGGAAGATCGACTACGTGCGCGAGGCCGTCGCCCGGCTCGGGATCGCCTACCCGGTCGTGATGGACAACGACCGCCGGATTTGGAACGCCTACCACAACGACTATTGGCCGACCCTGTACCTGGTCGACAAGCGCGGACAGCTCCGCTACACCCACATCGGTGAAGGCGACTACGACGTGACGGAGCGAGAGATCGGCCGGTTGCTGGGCGAGAAAATCTAGCGGCGCCCCGGCCGGACGGACCGGCGGGACTCGTGCCGCCTGAGGTGTTCGCCCCTCCGCGGCGAATCTCTTCACCGCGATGGCAAGACCCGTCCGCGCGCCGAGGGGAGCGGCCTCCGGCATGGCCGAAGGGTCCGCGCGCCTGGATCACCTCCAAATCCTGAGCGACGCTCCCGACCGGCTCGCCGCCTTCTATAGAGACGCGCTCGCGATGACGGCGGAGCGCCTCGACCGGCGTCGATGGCTCTGCGCGGCCCCCGACAGGCGGGTGTTGATCGCGCCAGGCGCGCCGCGGACGCTCGGCTTCGCGGCGTTTCGGGCCGGCTCGGAGGCGATCCGGGAACGGCTCGACCGGCACGGACAGACTCTCGGGCCGTCGCCCACCCCCCTGTTCGACGGCGAGGCGTTCTCTGTGACCGATCCCGACGGCAACACGCTGGTCTTCGGGCATGCGGCGCGGGGCCGGCGCCCTCCGGGCGCCGGCCCCGCGCTCGACGGACGCCTTCAGCACGTGGTGTTCGCAAGTGACGATCCGGAGCGACTCCTGGCCTTCTACACGCGCGTCGTCGGAGCGGCCCTCTCCGACAAGGTGCTCCAAAACGGCGCGCTCCTGGCCTGCTGGCTTCGCACCGACCGCGAGCACCATACGCTTGCGGTGTTCCGGTCGCGCACGCCGGGGCAGCGCCTCGACCATCATTCGTACGAGGTGCGGGATTGGGGGCTGATCCGGGACTGGGCGGATCACTTCGCCCGGCGGGGGATCACGCTCGAGTGGGGACCGGGGCGCCACGGCCCCGGCAACAACCTCTTCATCATGGTCCGCGATCCGGACGGCAACCTCGTGGAGCTCTCGGCCGAACTGGAGATCATCTCGGGCGACCGGCCGGTCGGGATCTGGGCGCACGAGGACCGCACGTTCAACATGTGGGGAGCGGCCCCGCTTCGAACGTGACGCCGAGCCGCTACGGCGTCATCATCGCCGGCGCCGGGCCGACGGGGCTCACTCTGGCCAACCTGCTCGGGATCTACGGCGTGCGCGTGCTCGTCGTCGAGCGCAACGCCACCACCGTCGACGAGCCGCGGGCGGTATCGATCGACGATGAGGGGCTGCGCACCATGCAGGCCGCGGGGCTCGCCGGCGACGTCCTCGCGGCGGCCGTGCCGGGCTACGGGTATCGCTATCTCTCGCCGTCCGGCCGCTGCTTTGCCACAGTCACGCCGGCCGCGATGCCGTACGGGTACCCGCGCCGCAGCGCCTTCCGGCAGCCGGTCCTCGAACGCCAACTGCGCGGCGGGCTCGCCGGGCTTTCGAGCGTCGAGGCGCGGTTCGAGCACACCCTCGAGAGTTTCCACCAGGACGGGCAGGGCGTGGCCGTCACGGTGCGCGGGCCGGAGGCGCGGGCGCGCGAGGTCGAATGCGACTACCTCGTCGGCTGCGACGGCGCCGCGAGCACCGTACGGCGCCTCCTCGGCGTTCCGCTCGCGGGCGCGAGCTTCAGCGAGCGCTGGTTGATCATCGACCTCGAAGAGTCGGAGGTCGCGTCCCCGCATACGCTGGTCTTCTGCGATCCCGCGCGGCCGGGGATCGCGCTCCCCGGCCCGGACCGGACGCGGCGGGTCGAGTTCAAAGTATTGCCGGACGAGCGGGACGACGATCTGCTGCGCCCGCCTGCCATCCGCCGGTTGCTGGCGGCGCACGGCACCGATCCCGAGAGCGTCATCAGGCGGGCCGTCGTGTATCGCTTTCACGCCCGCGTCGCGGCACGCTGGGCCGCGGGCCGGGCCCTGCTGGCCGGCGACGCCGCGCACCTCTCGCCGCCCTTTGCGGGACAGGGCATGAACAGCGGCCTCCGCGACGCGCACAACCTGGCCTGGAAGATCGCGGCGGTGGTGCAGGGACAGATGGGTCCCGGTCTGCTCGAAAGTTACGAAGCCGAACGCCGTCCGCACGTGTGGGAGATGATCAGGCTCGCCCTGCGGATGGGGCGCGTGATGGCGCCGCGGTCCCGCGCGGAGGCGTGGGCCGTAGAGCAGGCGGTGCGCCTTCTCGACCTATACCCGCCGGCGCGCGATTACATCACCGAGATGCGGTGGCGGCCCGCGCCGAGGTTCCGGTCCGGGTTTCTCGTGCCCGACGGGCGGCCGGCCGGCGAAACGCTGGTCGGGCGGCTCCTGCCGCAACCCTGGGTAGTCACGGCGGACGGGCGAAGCGTCCGCCTCGACGCGGTGCTCGGCAACCGTTTTGTGCTGCTCGCCTGGACCGCCCGGCCGGGCGAGGCGTTCGCCGCGGTCAGGCACGACGTGTGGCGCCGCCTCGACGCGACGCGCGTCGCCGTGCTGCCTTGCGGAGTCGAGGACGAATCAGTCCGGCGAAGTGAGGGACTCTTCGGCGCCGAGGTGGTCCGCGATCGGGACGGCCACCTGGCCGCCGCGCTCGCGCGTTACCCCAACCACGTTCTGCTGCTGAGACCGGACCACTACGTAGCGGCGTGCCTCCCCGCCGATGGTCCGGCGCGTGGGGCCGCGGCGGTCGAGGCCCTCGTGGCGCGAACCTGAGGACGTCGGGCGGAGGTGCCCGTCCCCACGGCGGCCGCGCATGAGAGGTCGTGAGGGGGCAAGACTACCAGCCATAGCCCCCGCTGCTCGGCTTGCTCGGAGTCCCGGACATCGCCGGTTTCAGATCGACCGCGGCGACCCACCACTTGCCGGCGATGCCCTGACCGTTGGCCTGGTGCGGCGCCGTGTCACCCGAGTAAGTGTACAGCAGATGTCGATTGTAACTGACCTGCGATCCGTTCTCCGTCTTGACGAGGGTGAGCTTCCCGGGAAGCGCGCCCTTCGCGCTCGGTGCCGACATGCCTAGCAGCGGGGGCCACACCTTCGCGCAGCCGCCGGTGCACGTGCTGCGGCCGGCCGTGTCGGTGGCGAGGTAGTAGAGCGTCATGCCTTTGGCGTCCGTAAGCACCCGCTTCGACGCCCCGTTGACCGAAATCGCCGCCGTCTCCACGAGGTGGCCGGCGCCCTGCGCCGCCGTCCCGAGGACCGCCGTCACCAACAAGAGTACGAAGCCGGCAAACCACTGCATCAGTCGCATGCGTGTCACCTCCGCGTGTGATTCGGACACACCCAACCATGTGCTTCGGGCTTCACGGATCCGTCAACGGCGTGTAACGGGCCTGAAACGGCTGCCCGTCAAGATTCCGCTTGATCGGTCTGCAGCCTGATCCGTGAGGGTATGAGATTCACCGGGGGCCGAGGGGGGCCGGTCATGTCTGACGTAACGTCGCGGCAAGAGAAGCGGGAGACGTCGTTTGGCGGAGCGTGGAATCGCGCCCAGTTCGAACTGTCGCTCAAGTCGGTCGGCACCTTCGGGTTTTCCCCTCGCGTCATGGAGTACTGCCGAGAGCGCGCACGCGCCGCGAGGCGCCTGCCCCATGAAGTCGTGATCGAGATCGTTGAGGAGGCAATCCACCGCGCGAGTCGTGCGGGTTGAGGTCGCGCAGGGGATGATCTCATGGAGGTCGCGAGGATCCAGATTGTTGCCGCTGCCCGCCCAAAGCGCCACGACGGACAGCAGATTTAACCGGGCCAGGAGACGCAACGAAGATCGCTGTTATGCCGGTCGCCCGGCGCCCACACCCCTCCAAGTACTCCCTGCTACTCCCAAAACGAGTCCGGACCGGTAGATGCTTCCTTGCTCAGCCAGGGCGAAGGGGAACAGTTCCGCGTATTGCAGGTGGTTTGCAGATAGTGGGTCAAACTGAAGCGTGTTGCGACCTAGGAGGACACTTCGATTGTGCGAGAAGATGGTTGCTCTCGTTCCCGGTGGCGAGGACCGCTTTGGCGAACGCCGCACCACTGGGGTCAACTCGACGGACTTCAAGGTGTCAGCTCAGGACAGCAATGGTGGTCTCTTCGTGATGGAGGTTACGAATCGAAAAAAGGGCGGACCATCGCGTCATTTACACCACAATGAGGATGAGTGGTTCTATCTCATCGAAGGAGAGTACATCGTCGAGGTCGGAGAAAAATTTTTTCGGCTAAGACCCGGCGATTCCATCCTTGCCCACCGCGAGGTGCCTCACGCGTGGGCATTCGTGGGTGATGCCCAGGGCAAGTTGCTCATTGCCTTCGCGCCCGCCAACAGGATTGAGGAATTGTTCAGCAACAGACCGATTCGCAACGATACGGAGGTTTTGCGCGCGCACGGCGCGGAGATTGTTGGACCCCCGCTATCCGTCGAATGAGGTTGGTACTAAAGCCTGATGCTTCACGGCGCTGCTGTTCGGCATGAGGGCTCTGCCAGACGCTGGAAGGCTTGATTGGCTCCTCGGGCAGGACTCGAACCTGCAACCCTCCGGTTAACAGCCGGATGCTCTACCATTGAGCTACCGAGGAGCGCCGACCCTGTGATTGTAGGAACGGCCTGGGGCGGTGTCAAGAACAGGCCCTGCGCGAGCCCAGGCGACTGCACGAGACCGCCGGCGAGCACCAGCGTGAGAATCGCGCCCGCCCGCATCATGGAACACCGCTACCGCGCCGCGCACCGCGGCTCCTGTGTCGGAACGCGTTGCCTTGACAGCCCCCCCCTTGGGTTGAATAATGGGCGCGTGCCCGAAGGCGTCGGCCGGCGCGGCCTGCTCGTTTTGTTTCTGGCGATCTTCATCGTCATGATGGGATTCGGCATCGTCCTACCCGTGCTCCAGTTCTACGCGCGCGGCGTCGGGGCGACGCCGCTCGAGATCGGTCTCTTGGCGGCGAGCTATGCCTTCATGCAATTTATCTTCGCGCCGCTGTGGGGCGCGACGAGCGACCGGGTGGGACGCAAGCCGGTCTTCTCGATCGGCCTCGTCGGCTACGCGGTCTCGTTCGTCCTGTTCGGCCTCGCGCACCAGGTCTGGCAGCTGTTCTTCGCGCGAATCCTGGGCGGCGTGCTGAGCGCCGCGACGCTGCCGACGGCGATGGCCTACATCGGCGACACCACGTCGGAGGCCCGCCGCGGAGGCGGCATGGGAATGATGGGGGCCGCGATGGGGCTCGGCTTCACGATCGGCCCGGGGATCGGAGGGCTGCTCGGCCGGCTCAGCCTGTCCCTTCCGTTCTTCGTCGGGGCCGCGCTGGCGCTCGTGACGCTCGCCCTGAGTTGGGGCGCCCTGCCCGAGCCGGTCCGGCACGACTCGTCCGCCGAACGGCCGTCCCGGGTGGAGGCGTTCCGCCTCGCGCTCGGCGGCCCGCTCGCCTACTTCTTTCTGGTCACGCTCGTCGGCGCCTTTGCGCTGGCCGCGCTCGAGGCCACGTATGCCCTGTTCGCGCAGGACCGCCTGGGCCTGACCAGCGCGGGCGGGGCCGGGGCGATCGGTGTCGTCTTCGTCGTCGTGGGCGTGGTTCAGGCGGCGATCCTGGGGGGGCTGGTGGGCCGGCTCATCAATCGCGTCGGCGAGGACCGGCTGGCCGTCGGCGGGCTCCTGCTCGCTGCGGGCGGCTACGTCCTGATCACGCAGACGCATACGATCGCCGAACTGGCGGTCTACGCGGCGATCGCCGGGGCCGGACATTCCCTGATGCGCCCCAGCATCGCGTCGCTCATTTCGAAGCGCACGACCGCCGGTCAGGGGCTGTCCATCGGCATCATGGACTCGTTCGACAGTCTCGGCCGCATCATCGGGCCGGCCTGGGGCGGCTGGATCTACCACTTCGGCATCGGTCTGCCGTACGCGTCGGCGGCGGTGGTCCTCCTGCTGACCGCGGGGCTCTCGGGGCTCGCAACCGCACGCCGCGTGGCGATCCGGGTGTAGCGACGGTGCAGCCTCCGCTCCCGGGCCAGGGGCTCGAGTACCTGCCGCTCATGGAACGGGCGGGCGTCTCGCTGGCGATCGGCGCGATGATCGGCATGGAGCGGGAATGGGCCCACAAGGACGTCGGCGTGCGGACGTTCGCGTTCATCTCGCTGTCCTTCACCCTGGCGTGGACGGTCTCGCCGACCGCGGCCTACTTCCTGATGGCCGCGATGATTCCCCTCGTCACGCTGATGAACTGGCGCTCCTTCGCCCGCGACCGCACGCTCGAGATGACGACGTCGGTGGCGGTCCTCGCCACGGCGCTCCTCGGCATCCTGGTCGGCGAGGGCCTCTTCCTCCTCGCGGCGGCGTGCGGCGTGGTCATTACGGTGCTGCTCGCGTGGAAGGCCGAGGTGGTCCGGTTCGCCGGGGAGGTGACGATCGACGAGATCCGCGGCGCGCTGCTGCTCGGCGTGATCGCGCTCGTCGTCTATCCGCTGCTGCCGCGCGGGACGGTGGACCCGTGGCACCTCATCGACCTGCGCGCCGCCTGGACCGTCGTGCTCGTGATCTCCGCGATCGCCTTCGGCAACTACGTCCTGCTCCGCCTCTACGGCACGCGCGGCATCCGCTGGACCGGGCTGCTCGGCGGCCTGGTCAACAGCACGGCCACGGTCGCCGAGCTGGCGACCCGCGCCCGCGGCGATCCCCGTCTGTCCATCTTCGCCCTGCTCGGCATGCTGACCGCCGACGCGGCGATGCTGCTGCGCAACGGGCTCATCCTCGCCGTGTTCGACGCGCCGGCGCTCCTGCATGGGTGGGTCTCGGTGGGCGCGATGGCGGCGGCGAGCATTCTGCTCGCGGCGCGGGTCCAGGTCCCGGAGACCGAAACCGCGCCGCTCCACATGCGATCCCCGATCTCGCTGCGGCACGCCTTCACGTTCGGCGTGGCGTTTGTGGCGATCACGCTCGCCGGCCAGCTCGCGTTCCGCCGGCTTGGAGCGCCCGGGTTTCTCCTCGTCTCCGTGCTGGGCGGACTCGTCACGAGCGCGTCGACGTCGGCCGCGGCGGGGATCCTGGCCGCCGGCGGCGTGGTCACGCCCGCGGTGGCCGGCTACGGCGTGATGCTCGGGTCCATGAGCAGCCTCGTGTTTCACGTGCCGACCGCCAGCATGGCCGGCTTCGATCCGAAGGACACCCGGCAGCTCGCCCTGCTCTCTGCGATCATCCTCGCCGCCGGCCTGGCCGGCCTCGCCGCGCAGGCGCTACTCGACGGCGGGCTTTGATCACGGCGGCGAGGACCCGCATCCCGTGACGCAGCGCGCCTTTGTCGGCCGCGTCGCGACGGTGATCGGCCTCATCGCCGTCGCGTGGACCCTCGCCTGGTTCGTCCGGCAGATGACCGAGATTCTGATCCTGCTGCTCGTCTCGGCCATCCTGGCGTCCGGCTTCGCGCCGCTCGTAGAAGGCATCGAACGGGTCCGGCTGCCGCGGGACGGGCACATGCCGCGCGGCGCGGCGATCTTTATGCTGTACCTCGGGCTGTTCGCCGCCGTCGGCGCCATCCTGACGTCGATCATCATCCCGGCGTTCAACGAGGGACGGACGTTCGTCCAGAACCTGCCCCAGGACGTGAGCGCTGCGCAGACATGGATCGCGGATCTTCAAACTCACTACCCGTGGCTGCCCGATTTTGCGGGCCTGATCGCCCGCGCGCCGCAGCAGGTGGCCAACCTGGGCCGGTACGGCACGACCGCCGCCTCGGTCGCATTCTCGTTCATCGGCGGCGTCGCGTCCATGATCACGGTGCTGGTCTTCACGTTCTACATGCTGCTCGAGCACGCCACGATCAAGCAGGCGTTTCTCTCGGTGCTGCCGCCCGCGGAGCGGCCGCGCGCCGCGTTGGTCCTCGCCCGGATCGGCACGAAGTTCGGCGGCTGGTTCCGCGGCCAGTTCCTGCTGTCGTTCACGGTCGCCGCCACGGTGTCGATCGCCCTGCTCCTGATCAGGATGCCGTATCCGTTCCTGCTCGGGATCATCGCCGGGCTGGGCGAGCTCGTCCCCATGGTCGGGCTCTGGATCGGCGCGACCGTCGCCGTGCTGGTCGGGCTGTCGCAACCGGCGTGGCGGCTCGTCGCCACGATCGCGTTCTATGTCGTGATCATGCAGGTCGAGCCCCACTGGCTGGTGCCCCGGATCATGTCCCGCGCGGTCGGGCTGTCGCCCCTCCTGACGATCATCGCCCTGCTCGCCGGCATCAAGCTGCTCGGCATCATCGGCGGCCTGCTGGCCGTTCCAGTGGCGGCGGGACTCCAGGTCATTGCCTCGGAGATCGCCGCCGAGATTCAAACGGACCACTAGGGAGCGCCGGACGTCCGTCACGGCGCGCCGCCGGGGGCGCGGCGGCCGGGGAGCCGGAAGAGGGTTTGCCGCGCGCGGGGCCAATTGTTCGGTACTCCGACCATCGGACCGCCATGGCGATCCTCGAGACGCACGGCCTCACGATGGAATTCCGGGGCTTTCGAGCCCTGGACGGCGTCGATCTGCGCGTGGAGCCGGGCGAGCTCCACGCCGTCATCGGGCCGAACGGCGCCGGCAAGACCACGCTCTTCAACCTCCTGAGCGGTCTCTTGCGGCCGACGCACGGCCGGATCGCCTTCGAGGGGCGGGAAATTACGGGCCTGGCCGCCCACGAGCTCGCGCGGCGGGGCATCGGGCGATCGTTCCAAATCACGAGCGTGTTCCCGCACCTCCCCGTCCTCGCGAACATCGAGCTGGCGCTGCAGGCCCGCACGCCGCTCGGGTACGTCTGGTGGCGCTCCGACCGGATGCTCCGCCGGTTTGACGGCGAGGCGCGCGACGTCCTGGCCGCGGTCGGCCTGACCGATCTCGCCGGCCGGGAAGTGGCGACGCTGCCGTACGGGCACAAACGCGTGCTCGAGATCGGCCTGGCCCTCGCGCTGCAGCCGAAGCTCCTGCTGCTCGACGAGCCGACGGCCGGGTTGAGCATCGAGGACACCCGGCGCATCGTCGAGGTCGTGCGGCGCGTGGCGCAGCAGCGGACGATCGTCCTGGTCGAGCACAACATGGGCGTCGTCGCGGAGCTGTCCCGCCACATCACGGTCCTCCAGCGGGGCCGAGTGCTGGCCGAGGGCGCCTACGACGACCTGCGCCGGAACCCGGCCGTGATCGAAGCGTACCTCGGGGGCGCGGCGTAGATGCTGCGCGTCGAGGGGCTCCACGCCTGGTACGGCGAGAGCCACGTGCTGCACGGCGTGGATCTCGAGGTCCCGGACGGCGAGATCGTGACGCTCGTGGGCCGCAACGGGATGGGCAAGACCACGGCCCTACGGTGCATCATGGGCCTGCACCGCGCCAAGCAGGGCCGGATCTGGCTGGACGGCCGCGAGACCACTCATCTCGCGCCCCAGCAGATCGCGCGGCTCGGGGTCGGCTGGGTGCAGGACGACCGCGGGATCTACAGCCGGCTCACCGTGCTCGAACACCTGCTCCTGCCGCCCGTCGTCGGGGACCAGGCGTGGAGCCTGGACCGGATCTTCGAGGCGTTCCCCATCCTGAAGGAGCGCGCCGGCGCCCCCGGCAGCAAGCTTTCGGGCGGCGAGCAGCAGATCCTCGCCGTGGCGCGCGTGCTGCGCATGGGCGCGCGGATGCTGCTGATGGACGAACCGACCGAGGGGTTGGCGCCGATCATCGTGCGCCGGGTCGGCGAGATCCTCCGCGACATCAAGGCGCACGGGCTGACCGTGCTGCTCGTCGAGCAGAACCTCCGGTTCGCGACGACGGTGGCGGACCGCCATTACCTCATCGTGAACGGGCGCACCGTGAACACCCTGAGCAATCAGGACGCGGCCCGGCAGGAGCAGGAGTTGCTGGCCTATCTCGGCGTGTGAGGCGCACGACCCCGGCGGGGGGACGCCGGGCGCAGCCAGCGTTCCGGAGGACGGACGGCGTCCCCGGGCGACAACGGAGGGGGTGGGGAATGACCAGGTGGGCGGCCTTACTCTGCGCGGCGCTCCTTTTACTGGCCGTGCCGGGATACCCGGCGGCCGGCCAGGGCGCGGTCCGGCTGATGCACGGGAAGATCGTGATCGCGGTCGTTAACGACCAGTCCGGCGTCTACGCGGACCTCGGCGGCAAGAACGGCGTCGAGGCTGTCCGGATGGCCGTGGAGGACTTTCAAAAGAAGTACGGGACGATGGGCGGAGGGATCGACGTCCTCTCCGCCGATCACCAGAACAAACCCGACGTGGGCGCGTCGAAGGCCGCGGAATTCTACGACCGCGACAATGCCGATCTCGTGATCGACGTCCCGACCTCGTCGGTCGGCATCGCGATCGCGCACGTCGCGGCGCAGAAACACCGGCTGTTCTTCGCCGTCGGCGCGGCGACGACGGCCCTGTCGAACGAGGACTGCAACAAGTATACGTTCCACTACGGGTACGACGTATACTCACTCGCCAACGGTACCGCGATCGCCATCGTGAAGCAGGGCGGCACGCAATGGTACATCGTCTACCCCAACTACGCCTTCGGCCAGGACATGAACGCGAAGTTCTCGGCAGCCGTGGATCACGCCGGCGGCAAGGTGCTGCTGAGCGATCCAACGCCGTTTCCGAACCCGACCGAGGATTTCTCGACGTTCCTGATCAAGGCGCGCACGCTCAGGCCGCGCCTCCAGATCCTCGGCGCGATGCAGGCCGGCCAGGACCTCGTGAATCTCGTCAAGCAGTATAACGAGTTCGGGCTCCGCCAGCAGGGCGTGAAGCTCGCGATCGGCCTCCTATTTCTGACCGACGTCCACTCGCTCACCCCGGCCGCGATCCAAGGCACCGTGTTCACCGACGCGTGGTACTGGAACATGGACAAGCAGGCCCGCGACTGGGCCGACCGGTTCTACGCGCGGACGAAAGCCCGGCCCACGTTCGTGCAGGCCGGCGACTACGACGGGACGTGGCAGTACCTCGAGGCGGTCCGGCGCGCGGGCACGGACGACCCGGACAAGGTCGTAGCCCAACTCGAGGGGTACCGATTCAACGACTTCTTCGCCCGCCACGCGCAGATCCGCAAGCAGGACCATGTGCTCCTCCACGACATGTTCCTCGCGGAGGTCAAGGCGCCGAACGATGTCAAGGAGCCGTGGGATTATGAGAAGATCGTCAGCACGATCCCGGCAGCCCAGGCATTTCAGCCGCTGAGCCAGGTGCACTGCAAGATGGCGCCGTAGCGGCGTCACCTCGCCACCGGCCGGGGTGCGGGCGGGGGCCACGGACCCTCCCGCGCCCCGGTCTCAACCGGCCATGGAAACGATCCTCATCCAGCTCTTCAACGGCCTGATCAACGGAGCGTTCTACGCCCTGCTGAGCCTCGGGCTCGCGGTGATCTTCGGCATGCTCCGCGTCGTCAATTTCATGCACGGCGCGCTCTACATGCTCGGCGCCTTCGGGGCGTTCCTCCTCGGCACGACGTTCAACGTCCCGTTCTGGTGGGCCCTGCTCATCGCACCGATCGCGGTGGCGATTGTCGGGTACGCGCTCGAACGCACGCTGCTGCGCCGGCTGTACGACCTCGACGTGCTCTACAATCTGCTCCTCACGTTCGGCCTGACGCTCCTCATCCAGGACGTGATGCGCCTCCGGTTCGGCATCCAGGGCGTGCCCTATCCCGCGCCGGCCGAGCTCCAGGGCGCCGTCACGATCGGCTTCATGTTCTTCCCGGCGTACCGCCTCTTCGTGCTCGTCTTCTCGATCGCGATCTGCCTCGCCACGTGGTGGCTCATCGAGCGGACGCGCGTCGGCATGATCATCCGCGCCTCCACCGAGAACGCGATGCTGACCCGGGCGCTCGGCGTGGACGTCGACCGCTGGATTCCGCCCGTCTTCGCGTTCGGGGTCGCGCTGGCCGGCCTCGCCGGCGTGCTCGCGGCGCCGATGCGGGCCGTCTCGCCGCTCATGGGCGCGGACCTCATCATCACGACGTTCGCCATCGTCGTCATCGGCGGCATGGGCTCGATCCTGGGATCCGTCGTGACGGGGTTCGTCGTCGGCGCCCTGTCCGCGGTCGCCGCCGTCTATTACCCGGCGGCGGCGAACGTGCTGGTCTTCGCGATCATGGCCGCCGTCCTGCTGGTGCGGCCGGCCGGTCTCTTCGGGACGGTCGAGACCGCATGAGACGCCGCGGGCTCGGATGGGCCGCGCTCGCCGCCGTCGCGCTGGCGCTCCCGTGGCTCATGTACCCGGTCCTCGCCACCGACATCGTCACGTGGGGGTTGTTCGCGGCGTCGTTCGACATCCTCCTCGGCTACGTGGGGCTCCTGTCGTTCGGCCACGCGGCGTACTTCGGCGGGGGCGCGTACGCCGCGGCGCTGCTTGCGCAGCGCGCGGGCGTCCCGTTCCCGCTGAACGCGCTGGCCGCGGGCGTCGTCGCCGGGCTCATGGCCGTGCCGTTGATGGGGCTCGCGATCCGCCGGCGCGGTATTTATTTCGCGATGATCACGCTCGCGTTCGCGGAAATGATCTTCTACGTCGTCAACGAATGGCGCAGTCTCACCGGCGGCGAGAACGGCGTGCAGGGCATCCCCCGCGTAGCGCTCGGCGGCGCCTCCCTCGCGTCCCCGGTCGTCTACTACTACACAGCGCTGCCGCTGGCCGTGCTCGGCCTGCTCCTGTGCTGGCGCATCGTCCGCTCGCCGTTCGGGCGCGTGCTGCTCGCGATTCGGGAGAACGAGGTGCGCACGGAGATGCTCGGCTACCCGGTGCGCCGGTACAAGCTGATCGCCGCGCTCCTGTCGTGCACGCTCTCCGGCTTCGCCGGGGGCCTGTGGGTGATGAATCACGGGTTCGTGGCCCTGGACGCCGTGCACTGGAGCACGTCGGGCCTGGTCCTCACGATGGTGCTGCTGGGCGGGATCGGCACGCGGCTCGGCCCGCTGGCCGGCGCGGCGCTGGTGTTGTACCTGCGCGATTTTCTCTCCACGTGGACGGACGCGTGGGGCGCGGTCACCGGGTTGATCTTCATCGGGGTCATCCTCGTGTTCCGCCGCGGGATCGTGGGAACGCTGGAACCGCTCCTCGTCCGCGGCGGGCCGGTTGAGCCGCCCCCCGCGTTGGAAGCCAACCCGACCGCGGCGCCGACGCCCGGTCTGGGACCGACGGCGTAATCCCACGAGTGTCGCCAAGGAGGCCCGCATGCCCGCCGATCCTGAACAGGCGCTCGCCCAAGCCGTTTCGCCGTCCAAGCTCATGCAGTTTACGCGCGGCGTCTCGCGGTGGGTACGGCTCTCGGGCAGCGAGGATGAAGCGAAAGCCTTCGATTACGTGGAGGAGACCCTGCGGGGGTTCGGCCTCGACGTGCACCGCTACGCCCACGACGCGCTGGTCTCGTGGCCGGGGGCGGCGTCGCTCGAGACGCTCGGCCCGGCCGCGAACGGCACGGCCGGCCGCGTCGAATGCATCACGCACGCGTTCGCGGCGTCGACGCCGCCGGAGGGTCTCGAGGCGGACGTGGTGGACGCCGGGGGGCACCTCGACGCCGCCGTGCGGGGCAAGGTGGCGCTCATCGACGGCCTCGCCATGCCGGTCAAGGCCCGCGCCGCCGAAGACGCGGGCGCCGCGGCGGCCATCTTCATCAATCCGGCGCACCTGCACGAGATGATCATCTCCACCGTGTGGGGCGCGCCCACGCCGGAGACCGCCGGCGCGCTGCCGCGGCTCGTCGCCGTCTCCGTCCGGGAATCGGACGGCGCCGTGCTGCGTGCCCGGGCGCGCGAGGGCGACCTGCGGGTGCGGATCCACGCCGGGGTGGATACGCGGTGGCGCCCGACGCCGCTGCTCACGGCGGATCTCGCGGCCGGGGAGGACCGCTATGTGCTCTTCAGCGGCCACATCGATTCCTGGCACTACGGCGCGATGGATAACGGCAGCGCCAACGCGGTCATGCTCGAGATGGCCCGCCTCATGAGCCGGCGCCGCCGGCGCCTCCGCCGCGGCATCCGGTTCGCCTTCTGGTCGGGACACTCACACGGGCGGTACTCCGGCTCGACCTGGTACGCGGACACGCACTGGCACGACCTCTACCGGCGGGCGGCCCTCCACCTCAACGTCGACTCGTCCGGGGCGCGGGGGGCCACGGTGATGAGCGACGCGCTGACGATGGCGGAAACCTGGGCGCTCGCCGCCGACTGCGTGCGCGCCGTGAGCGGCCAGGAGCTGGCGCGCCGGCGCGTCAGCCGGATGGGCGACCAGTCGTTTTGGGGCATCGGCGTGCCGTCGTTGTTCGTCGGGGTCTCCGAGCAGCCGGCCGGAACGTCCGCGGCCGGCGCCGCGCTCGCGTCGCTCGCCGGCGGCTCCCCCACGTCGGGCGGGCTGGGCTGGTGGTGGCACACGACGGAAGACACGATCGACAAGATCGATCGGGAGAATCTCGCACGGGACGCCCAGGTCTATGCCCGGGTGCTGTGGCGGTGGTGCACGGCGCCGGTCCTCCCGCTCGACTACCGCGCGACGGCCGAGGAACTGCGCGACGTGCTGCGGCAAATCGAACGCGCGGCGGGCGACGCCTTCGATCTCGTCCCCGTGCTCGCCGCGGTGGACCGGGTCGCGGCGGCGGCGGAGCGGCTGCACACGGCCGGCACGCGGCTGTCCGCGGCCCTCGGCGGAGCCCGGGGCGCGCGCCGCCAGCGCGACGCGGCCGAGGCGATCAACACGGCCCTCATGCGCGCCGGCCGCGCGCTCATCCCGATCAGCTACACGTTGACGGGGCCGTTCGACCACGACCGGGCCGTGCCGGTCGCGCCGCTTCCGTCGCTGCAGCCGGCGGCGCGCCTGCGCGACCTGCCGGCCGGCAATACCGAGCGCCACGCCCTGCACACGCGCCTCGTGCGCGAGCGCAACAGGATCGTGCACGCGATCGAGACCGCCGCGGAGGCGTTCGAGGAGGGCCTGCGCCGGCTCCCCCGAGAACAGCCGGCGCGCGTCGGGCCGGCCGCCCCCTAGGACAGCGTGTCGACGTCGTGCGGCATGCTCTCCCGCACGCCGGCGTCGGTCACGCGGATGAAGCGGGCGCGCTCGCGCAACTCGGCGACCGTGGTCGCGCCGCAGTAGCTCATCCCGGACCGCAGCCCGCCCACCAGCTGCGACAGCACGGCCGCGGTGCGGCCGCGGTACGGCACGAGCGCTTCGACGCCCTCGGGCACGATCTCCGAAAGCAGGTCGTCCTCCTGCGGCATGTCGCGCCGCTCGGCGGACGCCCACAGGCTCGCCATGCCACGGTACAATTTGAACTGGCGGCCGTTCCGGCTCACGCTCGCCCCGGGGCTCTCCTCGGTCCCGGCGAGCAGGTTCCCGAGCATGACGGTGGCGGCGCCCGCCGCGAGCGCCTTCGTGAGGTCGCCGGAACTGCGGATCCCGCCGTCGCCGATCACCGGCACGCCGGAGCCGGCCGCGGCCTCTGCGCACTCGAGGATCGCCGTCAACTGGGGCACGCCGGCGCCGGTCACCACGCGCGTCGTGCACGTCGAGCCGGGGCCCACGCCGACCTTCACCCCGTCGACCCCGCGGGCGATGAGATCGCGCGTGCCCTCGACGGTCGCGACGTTGCCGGCGATCACCGGCACCGCGGCGCAGCGCGTCCGCACCGCGTCGATCGTCGCAAACGACAGATCCGAGTGCCCGTGCGCGATGTCGATGACGAGGACGTCGACCTCCGCCGCCGCGAGCGCCTCGGCGCGCTCCAGGTAGTCGCCGCGGACGCCGATGGCCGCCCCGACGCGGAGCCGCCCCCGGGGATCCTTGGTGGCCCGCGGATAGCGCATCCGGCTCTGGATGTCGCGGGTCGAGATGAGGCCGACGAGCCGCCCCGCCTGATCCACCAACGGCAGCTTCTCGATCCGATGACGGTGGAGAATCTGTTTGGCTTCCTCGACCGGGGTGCCGGCCGGCGCGGTGATGAGGCGCTCGCGCGGCGTCATCACCGACGTGATCGGCCGGTCGGCGCTGTCCTCGAACAGCACGTCGCGCGCGGTCACGATGCCGAGGAGCCGCCGCTCCCGGTCGATCACGAGGATGCCCGCGGAGCCGTGCTCGTCCATGAACGCGGCGGCCTGGCGGACCGTGCCCTCCGGCCCCAATGTGTACGGCGTGTCGATGACGACGCTTTCCGCGCGCTTGACGCGCCGGACTTCGGCCACGTGGTCCTCGATCGGCAGGAAGCGGTGAATGATCCCGATGCCGCCCTCGCGGGCCATCGCGATGGCCATCGTCGCCTCGGTCACCGTATCCATGCTGGCGCTCACAATCGGAATCGCCAGCTCGATGCCGCGGCAGAGCTGCGTGCGGGTGTCCACCTGCCGGCGCGTGCTGACCGCGGAGCGCCGTGGGACCAGCAGCACGTCGTCGAAGGTCAGGCCGAGTTCAAACGGTTCGCGCATCGTGATTCGCCTCTCAACCCTCGCCAACGATAACACGTCCGATGTTATTATGAAAGGGTGCGCGGCGCCTCCGTGATCCCGTCGGGCTACGCCGGCCTCCCGCCTCGCCGCGGGCGGCCCAATCTCTTCGCGGCCCTGCGTCACCGGAACTTCCGCCTGTTCTTCGTCGGACAGTTCATCTCGCTCGTCGGCACGTGGATGCAGCGGATCGCGCAGGCCTGGCTGGTGCTGAACCTCACGCACTCCCCGTTCCTGCTCGGCCTCGTCGGCGCGCTGCAGTGGCTGCCCGTGCTGTTCCTGTCGCTGGTCGGGGGCGTCATCGCCGACCGGGTCAGCAAGCGGTCGTTGCTCGTCGTCACCCAGTCCGCGCAGATGATCCAGGCGTTCATCCTGGGCCTGCTCGTCCTGACGGGGACGATCCAGTACTGGCACGTCGTCGTGCTGGCCTGCGCCCTCGGGTTCACCTCGGCGTTCGACATCCCCACCCGGCAGGCGTTCGTGTTCGACATGGTCGAGGGCGAGGACACCATGAACGCCATCGCGCTCAACTCGACCATTTTCAACGGCGCGCGGCTGTTCGGACCCGCGGTCGCGGGCCTGGCGATCGGCTACCTCGGCATGGGCTGGGCGTTTCTGGCCAACGGCGTGAGCTTTATCGCCGTCATCATGGCGCTCATGATGATGAACGTCCGGCCGGTGGAGAACGTCCGGACCGGCGGGATCGCCGAACATTTGAACGAAGGCGTCGCGTACGTCCTGCGGACGCCGGCGGCGCTCCAGGTCGTCACGCTCGTCGCCCTGATGAGCGTCTTTGTGATGAACTTCAACATCCTCGTCCCGGTGCTGGCCAAGGACGTGCTCCACCAGGAGGCGGCGGGATTCGGGTTCCTGACGTCGGCGCAGGGGGTCGGCGCGCTCGTCGGAGCCCTCGGCATCGCGTCGATCAGCCACCTCGGACCGCGTCCCGGGCTGCTGCTCGGCGGCGCGGCCGTGCTGGCGGCATCGAGCCTGCTGCTCGCGGACGCCGGCCACTTCGCCTGGGCCGCCGTGTGGCTCGCGACCGCCGGCGGCGCCATGGTGACGTTCACGGCAACGGCCAACACCAGCCTGCAGCTCGCGGCGCCCGACCACCTGCGGGGCCGCGTCATGTCGATGTACGCGATCGTGATGGGCGGGATGACGCCGGCCGGCGCGCTCGTCGCCGGCGCGCTCGCCCAGGTCTTGGGAGCCCGCGGTGCGTTCGGGATCGGCGGCACCGTGGGGCTTCTGTCTGTGCTCATGGTCTGGCGCTGGCAGGCGTCCTCCCGGCTCGTCCCGCAGCCGATCGCCGGCGCCGCGCGGGACGGCGGGAGCACCCAGAGCGGTATGGCCGGGACGTCCGGCGCCGATGCCACGATCGCCTCGGCGGACGAGGACTAACAGGCCGAAAGGAGCGCACCATGGATGACGACCACGACCATCACGGCCACGACCATCAGGTCGTTCCGTCCGACCTCGCGCTGCGGACGAAGGCGCTCGAGTCCCTGTTGGTGGAAAAGGGTCTCGTGGCACCCGCGGCCCTCGATGCGCTCGTCGACACGTACGAGCACAAGATCGGCCCCCGCAACGGCGCGCGGGTCGTGGCGCGCGCCTGGGTCGATCCCGCCTACAAGGCGCGGCTGCTGGCGGACGCGACCGCGGCGATCGCTGAGCTCGGCTACGGCGGCGCGCAGGGCGAGCACATGCGGGTGGTCGAAAATACCCCCGCGGTGCACAACCTCGTCGTCTGCACGCTCTGCTCCTGCTATCCCTGGTCGGTGCTCGGCCTCCCGCCGGTCTGGTACAAATCCGCAGCCTACCGGTCGCGCGCGGTGATCGACCCGCGCGGCGTGCTCCGCGAGTTCGGCGTGGCCGTGCCGGACGACGTGGAGGTCCGGGTGTGGGACAGCACGGCGGAACTACGTTACCTCGTGCTGCCGGAGCGGCCGGCGGGGAGCGAGGGTCTCGGCGAGGAGCAGCTCGCCGCGCTCGTCACGCGTGACGCGATGGTCGGGGTCGCGAAGGTCGGGCCGGCGGCGTGAGTCGCGACAGGAGGGCGCCCGCGGCATGAACGGCGTTCACGACATGGGCGGCATGCACGGCATGGGTCCGATCCGCTACGAGCGCGACGAGCCCGTGTTCCACGAACCCTGGGAGGGACGCGTCTTCGCGCTCAACATCGCGATGCGGGCCAGGCGCAAATGGAACATCGACGCGGGCCGCTACGAGATCGAGCTCATCCCGCCGGCCGACTATCTGCGCATGAGCTACTATGAAAAATGGCTCGTCCGGCTCGTCGCGCTGATGATCAAGCGCGGCCTGGTCGCACGCGAGGAGGTGGAGACCGGCCGGCCGGCGCCGGAGTCGCCGAAATCGGCGGGGGCGCTGACCGCCGACCGCGTGGCGTCGCTCCTCCGCAACGGCGCGCTCGCCAGCCGCGATGCGCCGGTAGCCGCCCGCTTCCATCCGAACCAGCGTGTGCGCGCGCGGACCATCAATCCCGCCGGCCACACTCGCCTGCCGCGCTACGTCCGCGGCAGGACCGGCACCGTCGAGCGCGACCACGGCGTGTACGTCTTCCCGGACACCAACGCCCTGTTTCTCGGCGAGAACCCCCAGCACGTCTACTCGGTCCGGTTCGCCGCGCGCGAGCTCTGGGGCGATCAGGCCTCCCCGCGCGACGCCGTGTATCTCGATCTGTGGGATGACTACCTTGAACCGGCCTGACGGACCCCCGGATCCCGGCGGGCCGGCGTCGCCGTCGCGCCTGCCGAACGACTCCGGCGGGCCGGTCTTCGCGGAGCCGTGGCAGGCCCAGGCCTTCGCGCTGGCCGTCAAGCTGTCGGAGCAGGGCTACTTTACCTGGAACGAGTGGTCCGCCGCGCTCGCGGACGAGCTGCGGGCCGCCGCGAACCGCGGCGAGCCGGACGACGGCTCACGGTATTATGAGCACTGGCTCGCGGCCCTCGAGCGGCTCGCCGCCGCCAAGGGCCTGACCGATGCGCCAACGCTGCGCTCCCGCAAGGAGGCTTGGGCGGAGGCCTACCGCCGGACGCCGCACGGCAAGCCCGTCGAACTGCGAGCGGCGCAGGGGCGTCACGGGGAATAGGAGACACCGATGCGGATACGGGATACCTTGCTGCTCGCCGGCGCGATCGCCGGCGCCGTGGGCCTCGTCCCCGCCGCAGGCGCGGCGGCGCCGTCCTTTCCCGACGTGCCGCCTTGGCACTGGGCGTCGGCCGCCGTGATGGACCTCGCGGCCAAGGGCATCGTCGTCGGGTATCCCGCCGCGCCGGCGGAACTCGCCGAGAACGCCATCGCCCAGGTCTATGACGGCTTCCTGCATTCATCGGCTCCGGGGTCGGGACCATGGGTCGAACGGTTTACCTACAACCGGCCGGCCGCGTGGCCGGCGCCCGAGCCGCCGTCGTACGTCCTGCGGCACGTGCCGATCGCATCCTACGCCCTCACCGGCATGCATGTCCGGGTAAACGGCGACCAGGCGACCGCGATGTTCACGTCGACCGTCGTTCCGATCGCGGGGTCCCGCTCCGCCGAAACCACGGCCATGCGCGTGCGCCTGCGCTTCAACGGACAGGACTGGCAGATCGACTACGCCACCCTCGCGGCCGGAAGCCCGGTATTTCGGTAGTCGTGGCCGGCCCGCGGCCGGCAGGAGCAGCGCGAGACTTTCTCTCACGGTGCGGGAATTTTTCCACCACGCGCGCCGATCCCCTGATAAACTAACTGCGCGACCCAGGGGGGAGGCCTGCCGATGCGGCTTCGTTCTGACGTAAGCGCTCTGCGCCGGTGGGTGGCCCTCGGCGGCATGCTGCTCGCGGCCGGCGCGCTGGCCGGGTGCGCGTCGTCCGGGGCGCACGGGCAGAACCCGGCGACCGCGGCGCCCCCGCCGCCGGCGGTGGTCGTCACCGCGGCGATCGAGCGCGCCGTGCCCATCTACCAGGACGTCGTCGCCCAAACCATCGCGGTGCAAACCGTCGCGCTGCGCGCCCAGGTCGCGGGCACGCTCGAACAGGTTGCGTTCAAGGAAGGCACCGAGGTCAAGCGGGGGCAGACGCTCTTCGTGATCGACCAGCGGCCGTCCGAGGCGGCGCTCCAGTCGGCGCAGGCGCAGCTCGCCACCGCGCGGGCGAACTTGACTCAGGCGCTCGAGCAGGTGCAACTGCGACAGGCGCAGGCGCAGCTCGCCGCGCTTCAGGCCACGTTGACGAACGCCCAGGTCGAGGTCAAGCGCGACCAGTATCTCGTGGCCCAACAAGCGATCGCGCAGCAGCAACTGGACAACGATGCGACGGCGATGAAGGGGGCCGCGGCGAACGTCGTCGCGCAGGAAGCCGTGGTCAAGAACACCGCGCTGTCCACCCGGACCGGAATCGAGCAGGCCCGGGCGGGCGTCCAGCAGGCCGACGCGGCGGTCACGCAGGCGCGGCTCAACCTCGGCTACACGACTGTCCAGGCGCCCGCCGACGGCGTCATCAGCCTGTTGAACGTCGATCGGGGCAACCTGATCACTGCGAACCAGCAGCTTGCCACCCTCTCGACCGTGGATCCGATCATCGCGCAGTTCCCCCTGAGCGAAGTGACGTTCCTCGACCTCACCAAGCGCGCGGCACCCGGTGTCGGAGGCACGGCGGCACCCACCCAGACCGCCCCGGCCTTCCAGATGATCCTCCCGGACGGCAGCGTCTATCGCCATGCCGGCACGTACCGTGCGGTCAACAATGCCGTGAATCCGCAGTCGGGCACGATCCTGACCCAGGCGCTGTTCCCGAACCCCGAGCGGCTGCTGCGGCCGGGCATGTACGCGCAGGTGCGCGTGCAGACGCAGGACCGGCCGAAGACCGTGCTCGTGCCGCAGAGCGCGGTGCAGGAGCTGCAGGGTGCCCGGACCGTCTTCGTCGTCGGACCGGACAACACGGTCGCCTTGCGGACGATCACCGACGGGGGCCCGTACGGCCCCTACTTCATCGTCCTGAAGGGGGTCGCGGCCGGCGAGCGTGTGATCGTGGAAGGCGTGCAGAAGGTCCGCCCGGGCGGCAAAGTCGTCCCGGCCCTGCGGCCCGCGCCCTAGGAGCCTTGTGTGCTGAGCCAGTTCTTCATCCACCGTCCCATCTTCGCGATGTCGATCTCCTTGTTGTTCGTCCTCGCCGGTGCCCTGTCGTACGCGGGGCTGCCGCGCGAGCAGTATCCGGACATCAGCCCGCCCACCGTTTCTGTGTCGGCGACGTATGTCGGCGCGAGCGCCGCGGTCGTCGCGCAGAACGTCGCCGTGCCGATCGAAGAGGCCGTCAACGGGGTCTCCAACGCGCTGTACATGCAGTCCCGGAGCACGGCCTCGGGCCAATATTCCCTCACGGTCACCTTCCGGCTCGGCACGGACCCCGACATCGATACAGTGGCGGTCCAAAACCGGGTGAGCCAGGCGTCGGCGAACCTCCCGGCGTCGGTCAACAACTTCGGCGTCACGGTGCGCAAGGCGTCGTCCAACTTCTTGATGGGCTTCGCCCTGTACTCGCCCCAGGACAGCTACGACCCGGCGTTCCTCGCCAACTATGCCTCGATTCACGTGGTGGACCCGCTGCTCCGCACCCCGGGGGTCGGCGACAATCTCGTCTTCCCGGAGCGGACGTACGCGATCCGGGCGTGGCTGCGGCCGGACGCGCTCGCCGCGCTCGGCCTGACCGTCGGGGACGTGACATCCGCGCTCACGGCGCAGAATACCGTCGAACCGGGAGGCGTCCTCGGGCAGCCGCCCACACCCAATCAGAACACGCAGTTTCAATACACGGTGAACACCAACAGCCAGCTCGCCGATCCCGCCCAGTTCGGCCGGGTCGTCGTTAAAACGCTCCCCGACGGCAGCGTCGTGCGCCTCGGCGACGTCGCAAGCACCGAGTTGGGGGCGCAGGACTACGTGACGTACGGGTACTGGAAGGCGCACCCGGCGGCGCTGGTCCTGCTGCTGCAGAGTCCCGGGTCCAACGCCCTGCAGGCGTCCGCCGGCGCCCGGGCCACGATGGCCGGGCTCGCGAAGACCTTTCCGCCCGGGATGATCTACGACGTCATCTTCGACACGACGACCTTCATCACGGCGGCCTTGAGCGATGTGCAGCGCACGCTGCTCCAGGCGTTCCTGCTGGTGCTGCTCGTCGTGTTTGTCTTCCTCGGCACCGCCCGCGCATCGCTCATCCCGATGGTCGCGATCCCGGTGTCGCTCATCGGCGCCTTCGCCGCCTTCGGCGCGCTCGGCTTTACCATCAACATCCTGACGATGTTCGCGCTGATCCTGGCGATCGGACTCGTGGTGGACGACGCGATCGTGGTGGTCGAAGCGGTCGAGCGTCATATCGAGGAGGGCCGCACCCCCGTCGCCGCGGCCGAGCAGGCGATGCGCGAAGTCTCGGGGCCGGTCATCGCGATCGCGCTGGTGCTCGACGCGGTCTTCGTCCCGACCGCGTTCATCGGGGGCATCACCGGGCAGCTGTACCGGCAGTTCGCGCTGACCCTCGCAACCTCTGTCACCATCTCGGCCTTCGTCGCGCTCACCCTCACCCCGGCGCTCTGCGCGCTGCTGCTGCGCGGCCGCGGCCCGGCGCACACCCCGCTCGGACGGATCCTCGGGGGATTCAACGCGGGCTTCCGCCGGGTCGCGGATGCCTACGTTGGGAGCCTGCGGCGCGCGATCAGGATCCGGTGGGCGCTGCTCGGCCTCCTCGCGCTGATCGCGTTCCTCACGCTGCAGCTCCTCAGGATTTTGCCGTCGACGTTCGTGCCCCTCGAGGATCAAGGGTTCTTCGTGGGGGCCTTCCGGCTGCCGGACGGGGCGTCGCAGGAGCGCGCGGACGCGGTCGCGCGGAAGGCGATTCAGGCCGTGCTCCAGATCCCCGGCGTCGACGGGGTCGCGACGGTGGGAGGCTACGACATCCTGAGCCAGTCGATCAACTCGAACACCTTTGCGATGTTCGTGCTTCTCAAGCCGTACGACCAGCGGCGCTCCCCGGACACCCAGCTCTTTCCGATCCTGACCCGCGCGAATCGCCTGTTCAGCAGCTTCCCGGAGGCCATCGGCTTCGCCTTTCCCCTGCCGCCGCTGCCCGGGATCGGAAACGCCAACGGCTTCCAGTTCATGGTGGAAGACCGGAACGGGACGGGCGATCTGAACCGGCTGTCCCAAGTCACGCAGAACATCCTCACCACGGCGGGCCGCCGTCCGGAGGTCACCGCGCTCTCGACCGCGTTCAGCACGGCGGTCCCCCAGGTCAACGTCACGGTGAACCGGGACAAGGCCGGCGCCCTCGGCGTGCCCGTCGACAGCGTCTTTCAGAGCGTGGGGGCGTTCCTCGGCGGGCTGCCGGTCAACAACGTGAACCTCTTCGGCCGGGTGTATAAGGTCATGGTCCAGGCCGAGCCGTCGTACCGGATGACGCCAGACAGCATCGGCGGGATCTACGTCCGGAGCAACGGCGGTGACATGGTGCCGTTGGGCACCCTGGCCACGGTGACCTCCGGCACCGGCCCCAGCCTGGTCTCCCGCTACAACGGATACTACGCGGCGGAAGTCGACGGGCAGGCCCCGTTCGGCGCGAGCTCCGCCCGGGCGCTCACCGCGATGGAGGCGGCCGGCACCTCGCTCCCGGCCGGGTACGGGTACGAATGGACCGGACTGGCGCTGCAAGAGAAGGAGGCCACCGGCGCGCAGGCCCTGATCTTCGTCCTGGCGCTGGTGCTGGTGTTCCTGCTCCTCTCCGCGCTGTACGAGAGCTGGACCATCCCCCTCAGTGTCATCCTCGGCGTTCCTCTCGCCGCGTTCGGATCGCTGCTCGCCATCCTCCTCCGGGGCGTGCTCTTCCGCGACGTCCAGAGCGACGTGTACGTGCAGATCGGACTGGTGATGCTCGTCGGGCTGGCGGCGAAGAACGCGATCCTCATCGTGGAGTTCGCGAAGGAGAAGCACGAGCGGGACGGCCTTCCGATCGTGGACGCCGCGGTCGCCGGGGCCCGGCTGCGCTTCCGGCCGATTCTGATGACCTCGCTGGCCTTCATCTTCGGGGCGCTGCCGCTGATGTTCGCGTCGGGGGCCGGCGCGAATTCGCGGCACTCCCTCGGCACCGGCGTGGTCGGCGGGATGACGGTGGCCACCGCGCTGGGCGTATTCTTCATCCCCGTCCTCTACGTGTTGGTGGCCG
>DASYZR010000058.1 GCA_035945995.1 bacterium | reverse complement strand
GCCTTGTACGCGCGGTAGGCGTCGCCGAACCTCCGCTCCAGATACGCTTCTTCGAGCATGGCGTTCCGATCGACGATCACCATGGCGACCGGTAGCAGCACGAGTGCACCCAAGAGGGACGCGGCGAGCGCGATCCCCGCGTAGATAAACGCCATCGAGAGGTAGAGAGGATTCCGGGTGAATCGGTACGGGCCGGTGACCACCAAGGCGGTTGTGGGCCGGTTCGGATTGGGACTCGTGCCGGCGCGGCGCAGTGCGATAATCCCGGGCAGCCCGACGCCGACGAACCCGACGATCGCCATCCCCCAGCCGATCGCCCGCACCGTCCCGGCGAATTCCGCGTGGGGGAGGACCCCGTGCAATCCAAGGCCGACGACGAAGAGGCCGACGAAGACGAGCGGCGCGGGAAGGTGCGCTCCTACGGTCTCGCTGTGCTTTGACATTCGGATCACCCTCATTGTTAGATCACCAAACCCGACTTCCAGACCGACATCGCTAATCGTCTTGTCGTTCTCGGCAAGCAGGCTCGCCGCGCGACGAAGGCGGCAACGGACGAGATACTGATGGGCCCAGGGCTCGTCCAGAGGTCAGTCCAATCAGACGAGCCAACATGAGAACGCTTACCTAATGGCCGCCAATCCATAATTGTCGGCGTTGGGGGTACCTTCGCGGTAGCTGCCTCGTCCCGACCGCCGTGCCTAGGGTTGCACTGGTTCACCGCCACAAGGGGCCCGCAAGAACTGCAGCCCCGTGACCTTGCTCGCGCCCGGCGCGTGCGGCCCCTTCACGAACCGAAGGATCGAGCACGTTCCCACCGACCGAGGCGAATGTCGCCTCGGTCGTGTCGTCTGGAAATACCACCTCGACTCGCGCACCGCCGTCGCGTAACGTCTCTATCGCGGTCTCGAGCGACACTACGCAAATCGGAGGGACGCGGGCCCTGAGCGTGAGGATAAGCACTTGATCGTACCCGGCCGCCAGATCCGCATTGTCGATCGAGTAGACCCCGCCGTCCATGTAGCGGTGACCTTCGATGGTGACGAGCGGCCAAATCCCCGGTACCGCGCTACTGGCGGTCACCGCGTCGATCAGGTCGACACCGCTGGCTTGGTCGAAGGCGCGCCGGTCACCGCTGTCGGCATCGACCGCAACCACCAGGACTTTCTGCCCGGGCCAGGTACGTACCGGAAGACGAGAGGCGATCATGTTCCGGCGCTCGGACTCAGATGCGGATGGCATTGCCAAGCCCAGCGATCCGAGCCGCTTCAGGATGTCGATCGTCCCGCCAGCCCCCTCCTTTGCGTGCACGTACGAGGCGCGCCATTGCCTGAAGTCGACCGCAGGGACTGGCTCCTTCGTCTGCAGCTTCGGATCGACTTGGGTCTGGAACAACTCCTCGAGTGCCAGCCCGCTTGTGATCTGGACCGCAACACTGGATCCGGCGGACGTTCCTACAAACAGATCCGCATTGCGAACGTCAATGCCCGCGTCGGCCAAGCCCACGATCACCCCGAGTTCCCAGGCGTTCGCGGCGTGCCCTCCGGCCCCAAGGACCAAGGCGCGTCGTACCATCACGTCCCCTCCCTCCCGGTGGACGGCCGATGGGAAACACACGGGAACTTCATTCCTGATCGCTGGCGACGCGGAGAACGATCTTCCCAGACCGATGGCGGCCGAGGCTACGCTCGAACGCCTCGCGGACTGCGGCAAGCGGAAAGACGCGATCGATTGTCGATCGTAGCTGCCCGCGGTCTGCGAGGCTCGCCAGTTCGGCCAACTGCTCGCGGTTGGGCTTGACGACAAAGTAGGCAGCGCTGATTCCGCGCTCCTGGGCGCGTTCCACCGGCGGCTCCTCGGCGACCGAGACGATCCTGCCACCGGCCCGGACGACAGCGAACGAACGCCGCAGCCTGTCCCCGCCGACCGTGTCGAACACGACGTCCACAGGTCCGACGGCGTCTTCGAAGCGCGTCTGGGTGTGATCGATGACCTCCTCGGCGCCGAGTATGCGTACGCGATCGACGTTCGCGGTGGACGCGGTCCCAATGACGTAGGCTCCGCGCAGGCGGGCCAGTTGGACCGCGAAGCTTCCAACGCCCCCGGCCGCGCCGTGGATCAGCACCCGCTGCCCCTGCGTAAGGCCGCCGTGCTCGAAGAGGCCCTGCCACGCGCTGAGCCCAGCCAGTGGGATCGCCGCGCTCTCGACGTGATTCTGTGTTCCAGGCTTCGCGGCGAGGACGATCGCCGGCGCGACCGTGTATTCGGCGGCGGCGCCGTTTCGGTCGAAGCCGCTCAGCGCGTACACGGCATCCCCGATTGCCACGGTATCGACGGCAGGACCGACCGCAGCTACGACCCCCGAGAACTCGTATGAGGGGACCGCGGGAAGACGATCGACGGGCCAGGTGAGCTCGTCGCGGGTGATCGCGGCCGCGTGCACTCGCACCAGTGCTTCGCCGGGCCCGGGCCGCGGGGTCTCGAGCTCCTCGTAGACGAGGTGTGCGGGATCGCCCGCCGCGTGCAGCCGCACCGCGCGCATGACAGCCGCAACCGGCGTCGTCGCCTTCGAGTTTGAACTCGCGCTCGCCATCATAAATCGGTACCTCTCTTGCGAACAGTCCGGAGCGCCGCGCGGGCGAAGACGGGCCACCGGCTTGCGTGCCGGCTCGGAACCTCCACCCACGCTTTCATCGGCCGGCCCCTTCTCAACGGATCGAACGGCCGCGCCCCGGCCAGCGCCAGCGCCCGTGTGCGCGCGACGCCGCCGAGCTTGAACACCATCGCCTCGCCGAATCGACCGGCGAAAACCTTGCCGTGGATCATGAGGCTCGGATTGCCAAAGATCGTTCCTCTGACAGCCGACGCATTGCGTACAAGGGCCGACGCGAGGGAATCGTACTGGCCCTGGGCGTTCCTGGTCGTGGTCATCCACCGTCACCATCCCGTGAATCTCGAATCGCTGCGCATCGTGACGCGATTCGTGCAAGGCCCATGGTAGACCAAAAATGGATCATCCAAGAAGATCCATTTATGATATTCTGTTTGTACCACTTCTATGCCGCGACGAGGGACTGCTGACGAATTGATGCTTCAGCCGCGGGACCCCGGCGTGCCGGCCTACCGCTGGCTATACGCGGCCCTGCGCGGCGAGATCCTGGCTGGCCGCCTGCGGCCTGGGACGCGGTTGCCCGCAACGCGTGACTTGGCCCGGCAATACGGGCTGTCGCGAGGAACGATCGTCAATGCCTTCGAGCAGTTGGAGTCCGAGGGCTATGTGGACGGGGCGATGGGCTCCGGCACGTATGTCAGCAAGACCCTGCCCGACGAGTTGCTCCAGGTGAGAGGGGAGACCGGCCCGAGTCCGCCGATGCTCCGACGAGCGCGGCGGCGCGTGTCGGACTACGGCCGTCGAGTGACGCTGTTTTCGGGTGTCGAGGTCCGTCCTCCCCGGGCGTTCCGAGCGAATCTCCCCGCGTTGGACGCGTTTCCCGCCGGGGTATGGGCCCGCATCATGGCGCGCTGTGCGCGACATTCGTCATCGCGCCTCCTGATGGGATGCGAACCTATCGGCTACGCTCCACTCCGGACCGCCGTGGCCCGCTACCTCGGGATGTCACGCGGCGTACAATGCATGCCGGATCAGGTCGTGATCGTCTCCGGAGTCCAAGAAGCGCTCGACCTGGTGGCGCGGCTCTTTCTCAATCCGGGGGATCGTGTCGGCATGGAGAACCCCGGGTACCCTGGCGCGGCCGTCGCGTTCGAATCCGTCGGCGCGAGACTCTCGTTCGTGCCCCTCGACGATCAGGGCATGCTGGTCCGCGACCGGAGCCTACGGGGCGCGCGGCTGGTCTATGTGACTCCCGCGCATCAGTTTCCACTGGGTATGACGATGAGCCTGCCGCGGCGCCTTCAGCTGCTGGAGTGGGCTGGAAAATTCGACGTGCTCATCTTCGAGGACGACTACGATAGCGAGTACCGCTACTCGGGACGTCCGGTGCCGGCGTTGCACGGGCTTGATCGAGCGGGGCAGGTGTTCTTCGCCGGAAGCTTCAGTAAGGTGTTGTTTCCGTCGCTTCGTCTTGGATATCTCGTCGTTCCGTCAGACGTGGTGGACCGCTTCGCGGCCGCGAAATCCGCGATCAGCCGTCACGCGCCGCTCCTCGAGCAGGCGGTGCTGCACGAGTTCATCGCCGAGGGGCATTTTGGACGGCACCTCCGGCGCATGCGGGAGCTGTACGCGGAACGGTTGGCGGTGCTGTTGGCGAGCGGCCGGCAGTATCTCGCGGGGTTGCTGGAGATCTCACCGATCGAGGCGGGATTGCAAACCGCCGGGTGGTTGTGTGATGGGGTCGACGGCGAGGGGGCGGCGGCCGCTGCTGCGGTCCGAGATGTCGAAGTCACGCCGCTGAGCCGCTATCACCGCGGTCCTGTCGATCGCGAGGGACTGCAGTTGGGGTTTGCCGCAGTGGACGCGAGGGAAATCAGGCGCGGAGTTATCGACCTCGTGGCTGCCCTCGAAACCGCCCGCGACGCCGGTCGTCGTCGGGCCCGCGGTGAACACCAGATTTGACATGTCCACGGGAGATCGGACGCAAAGATGCAGGACCATAGCAAGCGCTGGGATCTCCGAATCCGCCGGTACGACCTGTAGAGCATCCGGCCCAGATCAACCAGATCGACAGGGGCGCTGTTGGCCAAACTGCGGTCGCCCTGCGCCCACACGAACTCCGCCGGGTTGAGTTCGGGGGTGTAGCTTGGAAATTCTTCCACCTGCACCCGTAGGCGCTGCCGGAGAAAGAGCGTGGCCCCTCGACGGCGATGGATGGAGCCTTGATCCCACAGGAGGGTGGTGGGGCCGCGGATGTGGCGGAGCAGGTACACGAGGAAGATCCGGACATCCAATCCGTCCAGCGCCCGGGGGCGGAACTGAAGATACAGCGCGATGCGCCTGCGCCGGGGAGACACCGCCAGGGCCGTGATGGCCGACGCGCGGTCATGTTTGTAGAGGTGATAGACAACGGGGGTTCGGCCGCGGGGCGCCCAGGTGCGGGTGACGTTGGGGATGAGCAAGAACCCCGATTCGTCCACGAACACGAGATGGGCGCCGCACCTTGCGGCGTTTTCTTATATGCGGCCAGCGGTGCCGCTTCCAGCGCGTGATCGCCCCTTCGTCTCGTTGCAACGCGCGCCGCTCCGATTTCTGGCAACTCCAGTCCATGCTGTGCAGAAGCCGCCAGACATGACAGGGATGGTACCGTACACCAAACAGGCGCGCGATCATCTCCGCGACGCGTGTGAGCGTCCAGAGGTCGGTGGCATTAGCCGGCGGCCAACGGACCCTTCAGGAGCGCGCGCTCAAGCGGTGGACGATGGTCGAAGCGTTCGGAACACAGAACAATTTCGATCTAGTCGCCCGCGATCTCGCGGGTGCCACGCTCGCGTTGGAACTAAAGTGGCTCGGACTCTCTTCACGGGGGCCAAACGCGGAGTTTCAGCGATTCATTGGACAGTGCACGCTGGGCAGCATCCCGCTTTGACGCCGTAATCGGCGTCTGCGGGTTTCACGGCGCGCGAACCCAAGAACTACGTCGGGATAACGCTCGATGTGGCGGCAACCGTCAGGCGGTTGGGAGTACAACTCGTCATACTCACGGCCGCGGCTCGACGAGTTAGATCGGGCGTGTGATCATCCGCGCACAACCCGGTAACTCGATCTTTTGGCGCCATACGCCCTTACCAAACAGCATACCATGTGTGATATACTGTTTTTGTGGAAGTGTACTTGCATCAGGGCGCACGAGCGGAGCTCGATGCGTTGCCCGCGGCGGAGCAACAGGCGATGGACCATGCGATTGAGAAACTTGCAGCGCTCGGGGCGCAGCTCCCATTCCCACACGCGAGCAAGGTGCGGGGAGCCGCCACGCTGTTCGAGTTGCGCCCACGAGCCGGGCGGAGCCGCTGGCGGGCGTTCTATCGACAGGTTGGTACGAAAATGGTAATTGCAGCCATTGGTCCGGAATCTAAGGTGGATGCCCGCGGCTTTACGCGTGCGGTCGCGGCGGCTGAGAAGCGCCTGAAGGATCTTAAGGAGGTAGGATAGCGTGGCCACAAAGCTGACGCTTGTCAGAGCGAAGGATGTTCTTGCGAAGCACCTTGAGCGCCCGGAGTTTCGGGCTCGTTGGGAGCAGTCTGCCCTAGCCCGGGCCGTGGCTATTGCGGTCGTGGAGTACCGCGCCAAGCATCGGTTGACTCAGACGCAGCTCGCTCATCACCTTGGTGTTCGTCAGCCGCATGTCGCGCGACTCGAGAACGGAGAACACACCTCATCGATCGAGATGCTCCAGCGGCTTTCTCGGGTGCTGGGACTCCGTTTCATCGTCGATGTGTCCCCGGCCCGGCGAGGAGCACCCACGAGGTCCCTGAGTTTGCCGCCCGGGGTGAAAGTCATGGGAGACGTCGTCGCCGGCGGGAGCCGTGTCCGGGTCGCCGCCGGATAGCTCGGCTGGCCTGTCGTCAACTTGATCCTCAACACGGCGGCTCATGACGCCTACCACGCCGGCCAGGTCCGGTACCTTCGAGCGCTACTTGGCGCCCTGAACGACGAGATGGTGACGCGCCTCGTCAAGCAGCGAGCAATTCCGGCAGGGCCAATCGAGGCGGCGTTTCGCGCCGTCGCCCGCGACCATTTCCTTCCGAGCGTGCCGTTGGAGACTATCTACAGCGGCGAAGCAGTGATCACGCGCCGGGCATCCGACGGAAATCCGATCAGCTCATCAAGCATGCCGGAGATCATGACATCGATGCTGCAGCAGCTTGACGTGCAGACGGGCCACCGCGTGCTCGAGGTTGGGGCGGGGACCGGCTACAACGCAGCCCTCCTGTCGGCGCTGACGGGATCCGACGGCGAGGTCACGACCATCGATATCGACGAGGCAATCGTTCGGGAGGCACGGGAGCGTCTCGACGTGGCGGGGCACCCGGCCGTTCGCACAGTCACAGGCGATGGCTGGCTCGGTGCGCCGGAGCATGCCCCTTACGACCGGATCGAGGTCACCGTCGGCGTCTCGGATCTATCGCCGTCGTGGCGCGCCCAACTCAAGGACGGTGGACGACTCGTTGTTCCGTTGTGGCTGGCGCGAAGTAAGCAATTCGCGGTCGGGTTCCAGAAGGACGGTGACCGGCTGCGGAGCGTTGCGGTCACGGATTGCGGGTTCATGCGTCTCCGCGGTCCTCACGCGGGTCCGGAGACGTACGTGACGGTGCACGGGCGGACAATCGGACTCGATGAACCGACCCTGCCCGCGTCGCCATGCTCGAGGCGCTCCTTGCGCGTGAGCCGTGCGCCGAGGCAGTTCCTCCCGCTCCGTGGAGGTGGACCACCCGTCTGCTGCTGGAAGAGCCGCTCGCGATCGCCCTGTCGTTACGTTGGGCAAAGGGAGACCGTCGATGGCCGCCATCACAGCAATTACGCCTACAGTATGTGCGTTACTTGGCATCGAGCCTCCAAGCCTCTCGGGTTTCCAGGCCTTGCCGGAGGTTCTCGAGGCGAGGCAAGCACAGTTAGGAGCCCGACCCGTCCAGCGGTGCCTCCTCTTTTGCCCGGATGCGATCGGCGCGTGGCTGCCTGAGAGGTATCCCTCCATGTTCGACGAGGTAGCGGCACAAGCTCCGCTGCGCGTGAGGCTGCAAAGCGTAATTCCGCCGAAGACGCCGGTGTGCTGGGCCTCCGTGTTCACCGGGGCACTCCCCGCGATCCACGGTATCCGGCCTGTGAGTCCTCGGCCGACGTTCCATGGTGACACGCTGTTCGACGCTCTGACCCGTGCCCGGAAGAACGTCGCCATCGTGGCGGTCACTGACTCGAGCATGGACAGGGTCTTCCGCGGCCGAGACGTGGACTACTTCGCCGAACGCTACGACCGTGAGGTTACCGATCGCGTGCTCAACCTGCTGACCGAGGGCATTCACGACGTCATCGTTGCCTACCAGCAAGAGTATGATGACGTGATGCACCAAACCACGCCGGAGAGTGCCGAGGCGCTCCGCGCGGCAGAGCACCACGTGGAGGCCTTTCGCGTTGTCGCCGACGCCTTCTCGACTCGGTGGCGCCCCTACGATCGCGCGATCATGTGGTTGACCGACCATGGCACCCATGTGGATGCCGCCTCCGGGAAGGGGACGCACGGCGATGATATCCCCGAAGATATGGCCGTGGAACATTTCTTCGGGTTTCAGCCCGCACGCTAGATAACTTTCGTGAAAGGCGTATTGGCACTACCCGTGCCAGGATGCAGCGACCTGGGGGAAGTGGTGAGGTCATGGCCGTAAGCCGCACTATTGTGGACTTCGCACACTTTTTCGATTATCTTGTGCTCGCCCGCCACCGTCTGCTCCAGTGGGTCGCGGACGCACGGGTGGAGGTCTACACTCGTGCGTTCCCGGTTGGCTTAGGGTCAATCCGCGGCACGGTCCTGCACGTGGCCGATACTGAGTGGCGCTACGTGCAACGGCTCGTGCGCCGAGATTACATGCGGGCGGACTCGCCGTTTGCGCCAGAAGGCCTTGCTGCCCTGCCGCAGTTTGCCGCATCGTCCTACCCCGCTGCTTGCCGACCCGGTGCACGCGCCAGCAAATAGAAGGCGGCGATGTGCGTGATCATCAGTAGAGGCACGTAGATGATCGGGATCGCGTAGGTGGCGCCCAACTGCCCCGCGAGCGCGGGGAGGCCGACCTGGGTGCCATGATAATAGTCGACGATGATGTCTACCGCGCCAACGACATTGAAGGTGACGACGAAGAGCGTGAAGAGCGGACGTATCCTTACTGAGAGAAGTGCCAGGATGGCCAGTATCCCTGTTGCGAAGTCGCCGTAGGCGGCGAACTCAGCGAAACCAGCGGGCAGATTCGGGCCGATGACTCCGGGAAGGATAAAGACGAGCCCGAAGAAGCGGAAGCTGTGCAGAGTGGCGATGGCGCGTTGCGCTTCAACCCGGTCCATTGCCTTGAGCCTGGGCCAGAAGTAGGCGCCGAAGCAAAGCAGCCACGCGACGTAGCCTAAAACGAGATGCAGTTGGAAGATGATTTGCGGCGACATTTGACCCTCCTCCTCGCATGAGATGATATGGGGAAAGATGGATATTCTCGTCACGGCAGAAAATCTGTATTTGAACCTGCAAATCCGATAAGCCGAACGGGTGGGTCGGGACGCGAACTCACTGTTGGCGGCCTTGAGCGCGGACAGTTGAGAGCGTCTTCATGGTGACACAGTTCGGGCCTCGAGTCCGTTGTGCAGTGACCCGGTGCGCTTGGGCTGCCGCGAGTTGTTGCGAAGCAGACCGATGAGGGAGTAGGAGTGGGTGAGGAGCTCTCGCGGCACCGCGTAGACTGGGATGAGGACGGTGGGGAACACGATGCCGCCACCCGTGAGCGCGCCGAGCGCGAAGGCGTTGACGAGATCGGCCACGCCGAAGAGGTTCCAGGCTATCGCAGCGCCGCGAGCATAGGGCTTACCCGCATACCACCAGTACGCGACCAGCGGCGCCAGAACCCCGGTCAGGACGTCTCCGATGCCAGCAGGAATCGCAAATACGCCTGGCAGTTGGCCCTGAATATACCGAACCAGGAAGACCCCGCCGAGGATTCTGAACGTTTGTATGCCGATCAGCCAATGCTGGGGGATACCGGCAATGATGCCGCGGAATGTTTGCGAGAGAAGGAAGAGGTATCCGATGGCAAGCGTCGCGATGAGCGTCAAGGGGATTCGGGGGGGCCAGACATCGTTGCGGAAGACGTTCTGCGAGGCCAACAGCACGATCGCAAACAGCCACGCTCCGAACACGATTGCTGAAGAGATGATCCAGAGTCGCTGTCGCGACTCATCTCTGGGGAGGGTGCGGATACCGACATAGAAACCTACCCAGTAAAGTGTCGACGAGATCGACTGCAGGATGACCTGGATGAGAATAAGCGTCACTGTTCGATCCTCCAAACGATGCCATGCGCTGCGAGTCCGACTTTCAATTTAACCGCTTAACCGCGTCGCTACTATCGCGTCCAGCAACCCGTCCTGGACCGGGTAGGCAAAGTAGATTGATGAGACTCCCACCGCGGCACGTCGCACCGAATTGATATCGAGGAAGTCGCCCTCGAAGATCACGGCGCCGAGCACGCCAGCAGCATCTCCGACACGTGTCGTCCGGTCTTGCCTTGCCGGCCGCCGACGCTCCAGTGACGAGAACCGGTTGATCCGCCATATCGCCGCCTCCCTGTACCCAACCTTGAATGGTACCGTGCGGTACCATATACTGGAATATAGGGTACTCACCGGTACCATGTCAAGGGGGGAAATTGTATGAAGACGAGATCGACATCGAAGCAGCGATGCCAGGGCGATGGCGAAACTTCAATCCGCGGGCGCATTCTCGACGCGGCCTTCTCGGCGTTCATGGAGGGTGGTTATGCGGACACAAGCACGCGCGAGATCGCAAGGCGCGCGCGTGTGTCCAAACGAGAGCTCTACGCGCTGGTCGGCAATAAGAAGGAGATGCTCGCCGCATGTATCAGCGAGCGCGCCAACCGGCTGCGAGTACCCGCTGATCTGTCTGTGCCGCGCAACCGGGAGTCCCTCGCCCACGTGCTGGCTTCGCTCGGAACGCAACTCCTACGGGAGATCAGCGACCCCGCGGTCATTGGTGTCTTCCGGGTCGCGATCGCAGAGGCGGTTCGGGCGCCCGAGATCGCACGAGTGCTCGATTCAATCGGACGCGAGACGAGCCGCGCCATCGTGCGGAAAATTATGGCTCAGGCCCGGTCGGTCGGGCTTCTGGCCGGCCATCCTGCTGAAATGGCAGAGCAGTTCGCCGGGTTGCTGTGGGGCAACTTGATGGTCAGCCTAATGCTCGGCGTTGCCGATCGGCCGACGCCTCGTGACATCGCGCGACGCGCACGCTGCGCCACCACTGCTTTTCTGAAGCTTTATCCCGAACCGAATGATCCCCCGCAGGGCGTTGTCTAGTGGATGTCATCGGAGGTGCAAACAATGACACGTGTCCCGAGAAGACACGGTTGAAGTGAAGGCCCGGCATGGAGATATCAAATCGCACCGTCATTGCGAACCGGCGTCCAAACTGGGCCCTGACTCACGTATGGTGCAGGTTTGGCGAACTTGTTCAGGCGGCGCCGAGAAGAATCGAATCCTACTCCTCACATTTCTGGATACTATTATTCTTACTCTCCTACTACTATTACTATTGTAGGATTTGATCGTAGTTGGCCATTTTGCCCGGGGATATTTGGTCATTTCGGGCCCCATGACCCCTAGGACGACCGGGATAGATGGCCATTTCCTTGGGCGGCCGGAGATCCCGCGTTGAGGTTGGGGCGCGACAGGATCGCGAGACCCAGGTTAGACCCAGCGCCGCACCCGGGCCTTGTACGCGCGGTAGGCGTCGCCGAACCTCCGCTCCAGATACGCTTCTTCGAGCA
>DASYZR010000057.1 GCA_035945995.1 bacterium | reverse complement strand
GGCGCGATGGCGGCCGCGGCGGTCCGGGAGTTCGGGACGGTCGACGTGCTCGTGTCGAACGCCGGGATTGGGTTTCCGGATCCGGTGCTCGAGATCACCGAGGAGCGGTGGGACCGCGTGCTCGACGTGAACCTCAAGGGCGCCCTGTTCTGCGCGCAGGCGCTGCTGCCGGCGATGCTGGCCCGGGGCGAGGGGGCGCTCGTCTTCGTGTCGTCCATCGCCGGACGGCGCTCGAGTCTCATCAACGGCGCGCAGTACACGTGCTCCAAGTACGGCCTGGTGGGGCTGACCCGCCACCTCGCTGCGGAGCTCGCCGGGCGCGGGGTGCGGGTCAACTGCGTCTGTCCCGGGCCCACGGAGACGGATCTCCTCGACCGGTTTACGGACGCCGCCGGGCGTCAGGCCATCGTCGAGCGCACCCCGCTGCGCCGCCTGGCCCTACCGGAGGACATCGCGGAGGTTATCGCGTTCGCCGCGTCGCCCCGCGCCCGCCACGTCCACGGTGCGATCCTGGACGTCAACGGCGGCCTGTTCTGACCGATGCCGGTCGACCTCGTCATCCAACACGGCACGATCGTCACCCCGGAGGAGAGCCGGCCTGGGCACGTGCTGATCGCGGACGGCCGGATCCTCGACGTGCTTTCCGGCGGCGACGTCCCCGCGGCCCGCGACACGATCGACGCCCGGGGGCTCCACGTGCTGCCCGGCCTCATCGATCCACACGTGCACTTCCGCACCCCGGGGCTGGAATACAAGGAGGATTTCGAGACCGGGTCGCGGGCGGCGGCGGCCGGCGGCATCACGACCGTCATCGACATGCCGAACGTGGTGCCGCCGACGTGGAGCGTCGAGGCGCTCGCGACCAAGCTCGCGTCCATCCGGGGGCGCGCCTACGTCGACTACGCGCTGTACGCGGTGATCGTCGAGGGCAATCTCGAGCAGCTCGGGCCGCTGGCCGACGCCGGCGTCTGCGGCTACAAGATCTTCCTGGGGGAGACGACCGGCGACATCCCGGCCCCCTCGGACGGCGAGATCCTCGACGCCTGGCGCATCCTCGCGGACCTCGGGCTGCGGTGCGGGGTGCACGCCGAGGACAACGCGATCGTGCTCTACCGCCGGGCGCAACTGCAGGCGCAGGGCCGCACGGACCCGCTCGCGCACGTGGAGTCGCGGCCGGCCGTGGCCGAGGCCGAGGCGGTGTCCCGCTCGATCCTCTTCGCCCGCGAAACGCGCAGCCGGCTCATGATCTTTCACACCAGCGCCGCGCCGAGCGTCGAGCTGATCCGGCGCGGCCGGGCGGATGGGGTCGACGTGATCGCCGAGACCTGTCCCCAATACCTGCTGCTCGAAGCCGAGGACATGGTCCGGCGGCGGCTCGGGACGATCCTCAAAGTCAACCCGCCCGTTCGCTCGGGCGAGCACCAGGCCGAGCTGTGGCGGGGGCTGCTCGACGGGACGATCGAGGTGCTCGGCACCGACCACGCCCCGCACACCGCGGAAGAGAAGATGGCCGGCGCTCCGATGGGCGACATCTGGAAGGCGGCGGCCGGGTGCCCCGGCGTGGAGACGTCGGTGCCGCTGATGCTGACGCAGGTGAACGCGGGGCGGTTGACGCTGAACCAGTACGTGAAGCTCGCGGCCGAAGGTCCCGCCCGCGCCTGGAACCTCTGGCCGCGTAAAGGCCGCCTCGGCCGCGGCGCCGACGCCGATCTAACGATCGTCGACCTGCGGGCGGAAGACCGCATCGACGCCGCCCGGCTCCACAGCAAGAGCCGGCCGACGCCCTTTGCGGGGATGCCGGTGACCGGGTTACCGGTCTACACGATCGTCCGCGGCCACGTCGTCATGCGGCGCGGGGAGCTCAGCGCGGCTCCCGCCGGCCGGTTCGTGCGTCCCCGGGATTAGTCGCCCGCCGTGAAGACGGAGTGGTACTGCCCCGGCGAAAAGACGTAGATCAACGACACGTGCTGGTCGAGCGGGCCGCCCGTGTCGACGACGAACGCGATGCCCAGCTTGTCGTAGATGAAGGTCGAACCGTCCTGGTGCTGCGCGATCGCGTCTTCCTTCCCGTACGCGCCGTGCAGGGCGTCCACGTCCGAGCCGACGCCCACCCCATGGTCGGTCCTGTAGGTGTCGTCGAGGGACACGACGAGCGCCACGATTTTCTTGGAGTCCTTTGCCGCGATGGCGCCGATCCGCTTGAGCGGCCAGTAGTAGCCCATCATGGTGCCGGCAGGCAGGTCGTCCGATGAATGGAGCGGTCCGAGGCTGGATACCATCGGGTCGATGACCTGGCCGAGCTGAAAGTCTCCCACCGCCTTACCCGGAACGAGGGCGGGTGCCTGCGCCGCGCCGGCCGTGGCCAACGCGGCAACCCCAATCAGCGCGAGCACGAGGCTCGAGAGGCGACGCATTTGAGTTCCTCCTTATGAAATGGGCGGGGCAAGTAGTGAGCGGTATTTACCCCGTTCGGACGGCTCGTATCGCGCCGGCCGCACACAAGACGAGGAACGCCTCCGGCGAGCGCGCCTATTCCATCCCGAGGGCCGGGGCCGCTGGGCGCGGTCAGGGCGGTATATTCCGGGCGCGCGTCATAGTAAGATTGGTGTAGCACGGTTCGCGCGAAGGGAGTGACGACACTGCCGCAGGCCCCCCCTCGTACGTCCCGCACCGAGCGCCGCGCGGCGGCGACCGCGGCGCGGCGCCCTGGTGCCCAGGCCCCCCGCCCGGGGCGTCCATGGGCCTGGTGGAGTGCCGGTGCGGTCGTGGTGCTCGCCGTCGCCGGCCTCACCTGGTGGGCGGCGTTCGGCCGCACGACACTGGCGGGTCCCGCGGGGCCGGTGTTGGGACAGCAGCTGCCGGACGAGGGGTTCGAGCACGTAGCCGTCGGCACGCAGATCCACTACAAGGCCGACCTGCCCGCCTCGGGCACGCACTATCCGTACCCGGCGCCGGCCGGCGTCTATCCCAACGGCCTGCCGACGGGGTTCTGGGTTCATAGCCTCGAGCACGGCTACGTCGTCGTCCTGTACCGGCCGCCCGCCTCACCGGCGCGCCTTGCGGAGTTCGACCGGATGATGAAGGACTTTCCGAAAAGCAAGTACGGCAACGTCAAGCTCGTGATCGCATCGTATCCCACCATGTCCCATCCGTACGCGGTCCTGTCGTGGGACTGGCGCCTCATGATGGACACGTTCGACCGGGCGACCGTGGTCCGCTTCTACCGGCAGCACGTGGATCACGGCCGGGAAGACCTCCCGTAGCGGCCGAGGCACTGCTGACTGACGCGATCTGAAGGAGGACACCCATGAAGATGTACGTCGGCACGGAGTGGATCGACAAGCGGCAGACGATCCCGGTGACGAACCCGTTCGACGGTTCGACGGTGGACACGGTCCCCAAAGGGGACGCCGATGACGTCGAGCGCGCGCTCGCGACCGCATTACGGGGCGCCAAGTCGATGCGGGCCCTGACCGGCTACCAGCGCTCGCAGATCCTCAAGAAGGCCGCCGAACTCCTGATCGCCCGCACCGAGGACTTCGCCCGCACCATCACGCTCGAAGAAGGGAAGATTCTCGCGGAATCGCGCGTGGAAGTGGCGCGGGCCGCGGAGATTCTGGTCCTGTCGGGGGAAGAGGCGAAGCGGCTCGGCAGCGAGGTGGTCCCGCTCGACGGCGCCCCGGGGGTGACGACGCAGATGGGTTTCACGCTGCGCGTCCCGTGCGGCGTCGTGGTCGGGATCAGCCCGTTCAACTTTCCCCTGCATCTGGTCACCCACAAGGTCGGGCCGGCGCTCGCGGGCGGCAACGCCGTCATCCTCAAGCCGGCGACCGACACGCCCCTGTCGGCGCTCAAGCTGACGGAGGTCCTCCTGCAGGCCGGCGTGCCGGCGGACGCGATCCAGTGCCTGACCGGCACCGGGCGCGAGGTCGGCGAGGCGCTGTGCGCCGATCCGCGGGTGCGCAAGATCACCTTCACCGGGAGCCGCGACGTCGGCGAACAGATCTGCAAAGTCGCCGGGCTGAAGAAGGTCACGATGGAGCTCGGCAGCAATTCCCCGACGATCATCATGCCGGACGCCGATCTCGACAAGGTCGCCGCGGCGGTGGCCTCGACGGGATTTGCCAACGCCGGTCAGGTCTGCATCAGCGCGCAGCGGATCATTCCGCTCAAGCCGATCTACGGCGACTTCCTCGACGCGCTCAAAGCCAAAGTCGCGGCGATCACCACGGGCAACCCGCTCGAGGAGAGCGTGAAGATGGGCCCGATGGTCCGCGAGTCGGACGCGCGGCGGGTGGAGTCGTGGATCCAGGAGGCCGTCGCCGGCGGCGCCCGGCTCGTGACCGGCGGGGAGCGCCGGGGCGCCATCTACGCCCCGACGGTCGTCGCCGACGTCAAACCGGACATGCGCATCTCCCGCAGCGAACTGTTCGGGCCGGCGGTCGGGGTCACGCCCGCGGACACGATCGACGACGCGATCGCGCTGGCCAACGACACGAACTACGGGCTGTCGGCCGGCGTCTTCACCCAGAACGTCAACTGGGCGATGCGGTTCGCGCGCGAGGTCGAGTCCGGCAACATCCACATCAACTGGGGTCCGCAGTGGCGCGTCGACCTCATGCCCTACGGCGGCCTCAAGGAGAGCGGTTTCGGCAAGGAAGGGCCGAAGTACGCGGTGCAGGAGATGACCGAGCTCAAGATGGTCGTCTTCCACCTGTCGTAGGTTGCGGCGGTCGCGGCGAGGGGCGGCGTCATGAAGGCCGTGCGCGTGCATGAGGCCGGGGGACCCGAGGTCCTCCGGTTCGAGGAACTGCCGACGCCGGAGCCCGGGCCGGCGGAGGTCCTCGTGAAGCTCGAGGCCGCGGGCGTCAACTTCGTCGATATCTACGAGCGCGAGGGCGTCTACAAGACGGCGCTCCCGTTCACCTGCGGCAGCGAGGGCGCGGGGCTGGTCGAGGCGGTGGGACGCGACGTCGCCGAACTGCGTCCGGGCGATCGCGTCGCCTACTCGAACGTCAGCGGCGCGTACGCCACGCATGCGGTGGTCCCGGCGGCGCGCATCGTGAAGCTTCCGCCCGGCGTGGATGCCAAGACGGCGGCCGCCGTGATGCTGCAGGGGATGACCGCGCATTATCTCACGCACACGACGTATCCGCTGGGCCCGGGCGACGTGATCCTCCTCCACGCCGCCGCGGGCGGGGTGGGGTTGCTGCTCACCCAGATCGCCAAGATGCGGGGCGCCCGGGTCATCGGGACCGTCTCGACGGAGGCCAAGGCGGCGCTCGCCCGCCAGGCCGGGGCCGACGAGATCATCCTGTATACGCAGCAGGACTTCGAAGCCGAGACGAAACGCCTCACCGGCGGCCGCGGGGTCCCGGTGGTCTACGATTCGGTCGGCACGACGACGTTCGAGAAGAGCATGAACTGCCTCGCCCCGCGCGGCTATCTCGTCACGTTCGGAAATTCGAGCGGGCCCAACCCGCCCGTCGACACCCGGGTCCTCCAGCAGAAAGGGTCGCTGTTCGTCACGCGGCCGACGATGCGCGACTACGTCGCGACGCGGGAGGACCTGCTCAAGCGCGCCGGCGACGTGCTCGGGTGGGTCGCCGCCGGCCGGCTCAAGGTTCGGATCGACCGGACGTTTCCCTTGGCCCAGGCGGCCGACGCCCAGCGCGCGCTGGCGAGCCGCGGGACGGCGGGGAAGGTGCTGCTCATCCTCTGACCGCGGCCGCGTGAAGGAAACCGGTTCGCGGCACCGAACGCGAGCCTCCGCGGCTTCGCGCTTCGCGAACGTCGGGCACGTCCGGTGCGTTCGGGCGGCCGCATCTCCGGGGGGTGAGATCGTGGTGCAGCGGAGGGGTGCCCGGGCCGGGGCGTGGCTGGCCGTCGTCGCGATCGTCGGTCTGGCCGGGCAGCCGGCGGTGTCGCAGCCGGCACGGCGGGGCGGGTCGATCACGATCGCGCTCTACCAAGAGCCCGAACTGCTCAATCCGCTGATCGCGTCGCAGACGGCGTCGGCCGAGGTCACGATCCTGACGGTCGAGGGCCTGCTCAGGGTCGGGCCCGACGGCCGGTACATCCCCCAACTGGCGACCGAAGTCCCGGACCAGAAGAACGGCGGCGTGTCGCCGGACGGCAAGACGATCACCTACCATCTGAAGCCCGGCCTTCTGTGGTCCGACGGGCAGCCGATGACCTGCGACGACGTGAAGTTTACGTGGCAGGCGCTCGTGACGCCGAAGAGCGGCGCCATCTACACGAGCGGCTACGACCAGATTCAAGGTGTGGACTGTCCAAACGCGCAGACCGTGGTCGTGCGGTACAAGCAGCTCTACGCGCCGTTTCTCTCGCGCTTCTTTGACATACTCCCCCGGCACGCGACCGGCGATCCCGTCAACATGACGAAGTGGGCGTACAACCGCAAGCCCGTCGGCACCGGACCATTCATGGTCACCGAGTGGGCCTCCGGCGATCACATCACGCTCGTCCGCAACCCGCACTACCGGGTCAAGGACCAGCCGTACCTCGACCGGGTGATCATCCGGATCGTGCCGAGCCGTGAAGTGGGCAAGCAGCTGATCAAGACCGGCGACGTGGACGTGGTCTGGGATCTGATCGAGTCGGACGTGCCGGAGCTCAAGGGTGCTGCGGGCGTGAAGATCAGCTCGGCGCCGGGCCCCGACGCCGAGCGGTTGGTGCTCAATTTCGCCGACCCGTCGCTCGACGGGCCGGCCGCCGACGCCGTCAGGCAGCATCCGCATCCGATCCTGGGCGACCCGCGGGTGCGCGAGGCCATCGAGCTCGGCATCAACAAACGGGAGATCACGAGCAAGCTGCTCTACGGCCTCGCGACCGTCGGGACGAACGAGCTGCACATCGGGTGGGCGGAGTGCGCCACGCCGATCAGCACGTACAATCCGTCCCGGGCGCGGGCGCTGCTCCAGGAGGCCGGCTGGGCCGCCGGTCCGGACGGCATCCGCGTCGCGAAGAGCGCGCAGTACGCCAAGGACGGCACGCGGCTGCGCCTGAAGCTGCAGACCACGACCGGGAACAAGCTCCGCGAAGAGGCCGAGCAGCTGATCATTCAATACATGCGGGCAATCGGCCTCGAATTCTACATCGAAAACGTTCCGTCGCCGGTGCTGTTCGGGTCGTGGGCGAGCGGCGCGTTCCGCAAGCACGGCCACTTCGACGTCGTGATGTATACGACGAACCCCGACGTGGACCCGCAGTCGCAGGTCGAGGGCTATTTCGCGTCGTGGAAGATGCCGACGGCCCAGAACGGCGGCGACGGCTTCAACTACGCGCGCTACGCCAGTCCCGAGGTCGACGCGGACGTGAAGAAGGCGGCGTCCTCGGCGGATCTCGGGGTGCGGCGCGGTGTCTACTGCGACGCGATGCACCACATCGTCGCGGACCGGCCCCACATCTATCTGTACAGCCGGAGCACGATCAGCGCGTACCGCGACCGGCTCCAGGGCTGGATCACGAACGTCTGGGAGCGCCTCGGCTGGAACGCGCAGACCTGGTCGGTGGCCCGGTAGGGGCCATCCCGCCCGATGATCCGGTATCTGGCCCGGCGCCTGCTTCAGGCGATCCCGCTGCTGCTCCTGGTGAGCGCGGCGGTGTTCTTCTTGATCAACATCGTGCCGGGCGGCCCGACCGCCGCGTATGAGAACAACCCGCGCCTCTCGTCCGAGGACATCGCGCGGATCGAGACGGAGCTCGGACTCAACCAGCCGATCTACGTGCGCTACCTTCACTGGCTGGGCGCCGTGCTCCACGCCGACTGGGGGTACTCGCTCGTCACCAAACGGCCCGTGCTGGTCGAGATCGGCGAACGGTTTCCCAACACGCTGGACCTGATCGGCATTCAATACGTGGTGACCCTGGCGATCGCGGTCCCGGCCGGCACGCTGTCGGCGGTGCGGCAGTATTCGGTGTTCGATCACGCGACGACCACGGTGGCCTTCATGGGCCAGTCCATTCCGATTTTCTGGTTCGGCCTGATCCTGATCATCGTCTTTCACGTTACGCTGCGGAACCCGTTGACGGGGCTCCCGCTGCTGCCGGCCGGCGGCATGTACACGATCGGCGAGCCGTTTTCGGCGGCCGACCGGATCCGGCATCTCATCCTGCCCGTCGCGATGCTGACGCTGGCCAACTGCGCGGCCATCGTCCGCTACGTGCGCGCCGGCATGATCGAGGTGCTGCACGCGGACTACATCCGGACGGCGCGCTCGAAGGGCGTGGGCGGCCGCCGCGTGATCTGGTCGCACGCGATGAAGAACGCCGCCCTGCCGGTGGTGACGGTCATCGCGCTCGACCTCCCGGTGCTGTTCGGCGGCGCGCTGTTCACCGAGACGATCTTCAGCTGGCCGGGGATGGGCCGGTTGTTCTACGATTCCGCGCTGCGCTTCGACTACGCGCTTCTGATGAGCATCGTGATGATCACCGCGGCGCTGATCGTGCTGTCGAACCTGGCCGCGGACGTCGGCTACGCGCTGCTCGATCCGCGCATCCGGTATGGGTAGGCCGTCGCCGGCGGCCGCGCTCCGCGCGGCCGCCG
>DASYZR010000056.1 GCA_035945995.1 bacterium | reverse complement strand
CGCTCGCCGGAGCCGGCGACGTCTGGTTCGCCCCCGAGCTGCTGGAGGGCGCCCTCGTCCCGGCGCCGCCGCTCGCGCACGATCCGCACCTCCCGCCCGGCGTGCGGGGCCCCGTGCTCCCGGGCGCCCGCACGTATGAGGCGGCCGACCGGTTTCAAGGCAGCCTCACGCAGCGCATCATCGATACCAAGCTCCGGCTCGAAGGGCTGCTGTTCGGCGCGGTGAGCGGCGGGCGGTTGTGGCGGGGCAACCCGCGCCGCCGGGAGATCGCGCTGACGTTCGACGACGGGCCGAGCCCGCTCGCGACGCCGCTCCTGCTCGCGGTCCTCCGCCGGTACGGCGCGCACGCCACGTTCTTTGTGATCGGGGAGCACGCGCGCGCGTACCCGTACCTCCTGGCGGAGATGGCGGCGGGCGGGCACGAGGTGGGCGACCACACGTTTCATCATCCGAACATGACAACCGTGGACCCGGGCGTTGCCGCCAGCGAGATCGCCAGCGCGGCGGCCGTGATCGACCGCGCGGCCGGCCGGCCCGCCCGCTGGTTCCGGCCGCCCGGCGGCGACTACACGGCGGCGGTCGCGGAGGAATCGCAGCGGCTCGGCCTCGGCCTCGCCATGTGGACCGAAAACTCCGGCGATTGGGCGCTCCCGCCGGCGAAGATTCTCGTCGAGCGGGTGCTCGCGCGCGCCGAGCCCGGCGCCGTCGTCCTCATGCACAACGGCACGCTGAACACCGTGCGGGCGTTGCCGGCCATCATCGCCGAACTGCGGCGGCGCGGGTATGCGCTCGTGACTGTCTCCCAGCTCGCGCAGGACGCCGAATGAGCGCGGGCTCCCGCGGCGAAGACTTAGGTGCGATGATGGACGAGCGATCCGACACCCCGCGCGACACGCCCATGACGCTCGTCGAGCATCTGGAGGAGCTCCGGGTTCACCTCACCCGTGCCGTTCTCGGCCTCCTCATCGCGACCCTCGGCGGCTTCGTCTTCGTGGATCCGTTGCTTGCCCTGCTGCTGCGACCGACCGGCGGGATGAAGCTGACGACCCTGACCGTGTTGGAGCCGTTTCTCGTCAAGGTCAAAGTGGCCTTCCTCTTCGGGCTCGCGGTCAGCATGCCGTGGATCATGTACCAGGTCTATGCGTTCATCGCGCCGGCGCTGACCGATCGGGAGCGCCGGCGGACCGTGCCGCTCGCGCTGCTCGCCGGCCTCCTCTTCGCGATCGGGATCATCTTCGGGTACCGCTTCGTCATGCCGATCAGCACGCACTGGCTGCTGCAGCAGGGCCGCGGCCAGTTCAACATGCTGCTTACCGCGAACGCCTACATCTCGTACGTCCTATTTTTCCTGCTGATCGTCGGCGCGACGTTCGAGACGCCGCTCGTCATCCTCTCGCTCGCGATGCTCGGCCTGGTCAGTCCGCAGACCCTCCGGCGGGAGTGGCGCATCGCCTACATGATCATCGCCGCGATCGCCGTCTTCGGGACCCCGGATTGGAGCCCGGTGACGATGCTGCTGGTCGCGATTCCGATGGCGCTGCTGTACGAATTCAGCATCATCCTCTGCCGCATTTTCATCCGCCCCCCGTCGCCGCGGACCGCCGCGTCGTCCCCCCCGGCGTAGGCGGTCATCGGCAGCCGCCCCGTCGGAGGCGCCGCCGGCCCCTTGAGGTGCGGTAAGTCCGATGTGGGGGTAAGTTCCGAGTAGTGTAAACTGGGAGCGGACCGGTCGCCCACCCAGTCCCAACCTGCGTCATCGGTTTGCCGCAGTATTGCGAATGGAACGGCGGTTGCTATAATGGCGTACTAGGCAACGTGAGGGGTGGCTATGGCGAACCGCCCGCCGTGGCGTCGGGGGGACGCATGAACACCGGAAAACCGGCACGGCCGCGGCGCAGGCCGCAGAGCGTCGCGGCCGCGGTCTTGGTGCTGTGCGCCGGGCTACCGCTGTGGCTCGGGCCGGCGGCCTCTGCTTCCGCCCCGGTGGGGTCATCCTCTCTCCCCGCCGCCTCGGAGTCTTGTGACACGCGCACGCCCGTGCTCGTCGTCGGCGGCACGCCCGCCGGCGTCGCAGCCGCCGTCGCCGCCGCGCGAACCGGGACGCCGGTGCTGATGACCGAGGAGAGGCCGTACCTCGGCGGCGACCTCACCGGCCCCATGCTCAACATGCTCGACATGGATTTCGGCCTGGGCGGGCAGCAGCTGGCGCAGGGCATCTTCGGGGAGATCTTCAACCGGCTCGGCATGACGTTCGACGTCGACGCCGCCAAGCGCGTGTTCATGGACGCGGTCCGGCAGGAGCCCCTCATCACGCTCGAGCTGCACCGCAGGCCCGTCGAGGTGATGATGCGCGGTCCGTGGGTGACGGGCGTCGTCTTCGAGGATCCGCACCGCGGCCGGGTGACCGTCTGCGCCAAACGCGTGATCGACGCCACCGACGACGGCGACATCGCGGCGATGGCCGGGGCGCCGTTCACGATAGGGCGGGAAGACTCCGGCATCGACCGGGCCATGATGTCCGCCACTCTGGTGTTCGAGCTGGGCGGAGTCAACTGGCACCAGGTCGTGACGTACGTCACCGGTGTGCGCGAGCAGCACATGCGCCGCGGCGGCGTGTACCGGGGAAACGTGTGGGGCTACGGTCCGATCATGCGGATGTACAAGCCGATCGAGCCGAACATCGGGGTCTACGACCTCAACCTCGGCCTGCAGAACAACCACACGGTCCTGATCAACGGGCTCCTCGTCTTCGACGTCGACGGCACCGATCCGGCGTCGGTCGCCGACGGCATGCGGCGGGCCAAGGCCGAGCTGCCCTCGCTCGTGGCGTTCCTGCGCGAGACCGCGCCGGGGTTCGGGAAGGCGACGCTCGTGCGCACGGCGGACTACCTGTACATTCGTGAGACGCGGCACATCCGCGGACTGTACACGCTGACGGCTTCGGACATCGTCAATAGCCGCGTGTTCTGGGACGCCGTCGGCGTCGCGAGCTACCCGATCGACATTCACCCGTACAAGCCCGGCGAGTTGAACCCGTACGCGCCGAAGCGGTTCGTCTACACGATCCCGTTCCGCTCGCTCGTGCCGTTCGGGACGGCCAACCTGATCATGGCCAGCCGGGCCATCTCGGCGACCTACGCCGCGGCGGCGTCCTGCCGCGTGGCGCCGACGACCATGGAGGAGGGCCAGGCCGCCGGCCTCGCCGCGGTCCTGTCGCTCGAGCGGCGGGTGTCCGTCCGGCAGCTCGCCGATCAGCCGGCGATGATCCACGAGTTGCAGGCCGGCCTGCACGCACAGGGCGCATTCCTGCTGCCCGAGACCCTCGCCTCGACCGGCCATGCCATCCCGTCGTCGCCCGAGCGCGCCGCAACCCCGGTGCTCCCTGCTCCCGCAGCGCCGACCCAACTGGAGGGCGTGCAGCACCCGAAACCGTAAGCCGACCGGTTCCTGAGGCGCTCCCGACGGCCGGCGGGCTCCCCAGGGGCGGCCGCGGCCCAAGACGAAGGACGTGGCATGGACACTCCGCGACTGCCGCCTGGTCAGTCGGTGACCCAGAAGTGGCCGGTCCTCCACTACGGGGGCATTCCGCGCATCGACCTCGCGACCTGGGTCTTCACGGTTGAAGGCGACGTCGAGACGCCCCGCCGCTGGACGTGGGAGGAGTTCGGCACCCTCCCGCGCACCCGCGTCCCGTGCGACATCCACTGCGTGACCGCCTGGTCCCGGTACGACAACGTCTTCGAGGGCGTCTCCGTGCGGGAGGTGCTCGACCGCGCGCGGCCGCGTCCCGGCGCGTCGTTCGTCATGGTCCACTCGTACGGCGGGTACACGACGAACCTCCGGCTCGACGACCTCGCGCGGGACGACAACGTGTTCGCGTTCACCCACGACAGCCGCCCGCTTGCGGCCGAGCACGGCGGCCCGTGCCGGCTGGTCGTGCCGCACCTGTACTTCTGGAAGAGCGCCAAGTGGGTGCGCGGGTTGGAACTGCTGCGCGAGGAGCGTCCCGGCTTCTGGGAACAGAACGGCTACAATATCCGCGGCGACCCCTGGAAGGAAGAGCGCTACTCGGATCCATGGTAGGACCCACCGCGCCGTCGATCCGAGTGGTGCGGGACCTCGAGGCGCGGCGGCCCGACGCGTCTTGACGCCGGACGGCCGCCCGGCGGCGGCCGCCCCGCGGGGCACGGCGGCGGGGACGGTCTCGGACCGTGCCACGCTTCTGCGTCTCGCCGTGCTCTGGCTCGCCGGCATCGACATGCGGGTGACGCTCCTCGCGGTCCCGCCGGTGCTGACCCTAATCCACCGCGATCTTCGTCTCAGCGAGACCGGGGTGGGCGTTCTGACCAGCCTGCCCGTGCTGCTTATGGCCGCCGCGGCGGTCCCCGGCTCGCTGCTGATCGCGCGCGCCGGGGCCCGCCGCGCCGCGATCGCCGGAATCATGGTCGTCGCAATCTCCTCCGGGCTTCGAGGCGCGGGGCCGTCGGTTGCGATGCTGTTCGCGATGACGTTTGTGATGGGCGTCGGCGTGGCCGTCACCCAGCCGGCCGTCCCGTCGCTCGTGGCGCGGTGGTGCGCCGACCGCGTCGGCCTTGCGACCGCCGCCTACGTCAACGGACTGCTGGTCGGTGAGACGCTGAGCGCGGCGTTGACGCTCCCGCTTGTGCTGCCGCTCGTGCGGGGGGCCTGGCCGTCCACGCTGGCCGTCTGGGCCCTCGTGCCGCTGGGAACCGGGGTTCTCATGCTGGCGCTTCGGTCCCGGCTCCCGGACGCGGCCGCCGGCCCGACCGCGCCGTGGCGGCCCGAGTGGCGCGGCGCGCTCGTGTGGCGGCTCGGCCTCTTACTCGGCGGGATCAGCACCGCGTATTTCGGGACCAACGCGTTTCTCCCGGATTACCTGCACACCGTGGGACAGGCCGGGCTCATCGGACCATGCCTCGCCGCGCTCAACGCCGGACAGTTGCCGGCCTCCCTGCTGGCACTCATCCTCGCACCGCGCATCACCGGACGGCGCGCGCCGCTGCTGGCCGTGCCGGTGTCGGCCGCGGCAAGCCTCGCGGTCTTTCTCATCGGCCCGCCGGCCCTTCGCGTGCTCGGGGCGGGGTTGATCGGGTTCTCGGCCGCGCTCGGGCTCGTGCTCGCCCTCGCGCTGCCTCCACTCACAGTCCCGTCCCGGGACGTCCATCGGCTCTCCGCCGGCATGTTCGCGGTCGGCTACGGCTATTCGTTTCTGCTGCCCCTGCTCGGCGGCATGGTGTGGGACCTGAGCCACGTCCCGGTGAGCGCATTCCTGCCGGCGTTCGCCGGAGCCGCCACCGCCTTCGCGGCCGCCTCGGCACTGCCCCCGCGCGCGGGGCTGGCTTCCGGAGGGTCGTGAACGCGCGTCGGCGGCGGACACGGGGTCCCCAAGGATTCCCGTCGGCGCAGCGAATTCTTGGGGCGAGGGGTCCCGGCTCACGCCGCGGGCCGGGGGAGGGAGCCGGATGATCTGGAATCCCGCCGCGGAGACGATGCCACGCGCCGAACTGGCGGCGCTGCAGCGCGCCCGCCTCGCGGACCTCGTCGCACGGGTGTACGCGCGGGTGCCGTTCTACCGCGAGGCCTTCGATCGCGCAGCGGTCCGACCCGGGCAGGTGCGGTCGCTCGACGACCTCCGCCGGCTCCCATTTACGCGCAAAAGCGACCTCCGCGATCACTATCCCTTCGGGCTGTTCGCCGTGCCGCTCGACCAGACGGTGCGTCTCCACGCGTCCTCGGGCACGACCGGAAAGCCGACCGTCGTCGGGTATACTCGGGCCGACCTCGCGCTGTGGGCGGAGGTGTGCGCCCGCTGTCTGGCCGCGAGCGGCGCCCGCCCCGGCGATGTCTTTCACAACGCCTACGGGTACGGGTTGTTTACGGGCGGGCTCGGCATGCATTACGGCGCCGAGCTGATGGGGCTCGTCGTCGTGCCGGTCTCAGGCGGCAACACCGAGCGGCAGCTGCTGCTGATCCAGGACTTCCGGCCGCGCGTGATCGCCTGCACGCCCTCGTACCTGCTGACGCTTGCCGAGGCGGCCGCGGCGCGCGGCGTCGACACGTCGCGGCTCGCGCTGCGGTGCGCCGTTCTCGGCGCGGAGCCGTGGACCGAAGCGATGCGGCGTCAGATCGAGCGCATGGTGCCGGTCCGGGCCGTGAACATCTACGGGCTGAGCGAGGTCATCGGGCCGGGCGTCAGCAACGAGTGCGTCGAGGCGCAGCGCGGGTCCCACGTCTTCGAAGACCAGTTCCTCGTCGAGACCGTCGATCCGCGCACCGGCGAGCCCGTGCCGCCGGGGGAGGTTGGCGAGTTGGTGTTCACGACGCTGACCAAAGAGGCCCTGCCGGTCGTGCGCTACCGCACCGGCGACCTGGCCTCGCTCGACCCGTCGCCCTGCGTCTGCGGGCGCACGCACGTCCGGATGTCGCTCGTCGTCGGCCGCACCGACGACATGTTGATCATCCGCGGCATCAACGTCTTCCCGTCGCAGATCGAGGCGGTGGTCGTGGAATTTTCCGAGCTGTCCCCCCACTATCAGGTCGTCGTCGCGCGCGAACATACGCTGGATTCTCTCGAGGTGCGGGTGGAAGCCGCGCCGGGCGCGGCCGCACTCCTCGGAACGCTCGACGGCGACGGACCGGCGGTCACAGACCTCCGGCGGCGGATCCTCGAACGGCTGCGGGGCGTGATCGGGATTCAGGCCCGGCTGACGCTCGTGGCGCCGGGCGGCCTGCCGCGGAGCGAGGGCGGCAAGCTCCGCCGGGTCGTCGACGAGCGGCCGCGGGGGTAAGGCCGGCGGCGCTCGAGCCCTTATCGCTCCAGGAAGTCGGCCTGGAGTACGTTGTGCCAGGGTTGCCCCGACGGACCGAGAAACGGCGTCGAGGCATAGAACGATCCGCTCGCGCGGACCGGTTGGCCCGCCCGCAGCGCGGGATGCCCCCAGACCAGGACTCCGATCGAGGTCCCCTGCGCCTCGAGACGAAACGCCGTGATGGGTGTGCCGTACAGGTCCACCGTCGGCTCCACGTCCGCCGCGGTGCCGGTGACCGTGACGACCATCCGATCGTACGCCGCGCTTCGGGTGGCGAGATCGCGCACGGTGTCCACGGGGGCGGCACCCACGACGGCCGGCGCCGCCGGGGAGGGCGCCGAGGGCGATGTAACGGTCGGTCCGACCACGACCGCCGGGATCTGGAAGACCGGCGCCTCAAACACCGGCGCCGCGAAGATCGGCGCGCCCAGGACCGGCGTCCCGATCACGGTTGGTACGGGTGAGATCGCCGGCAGGAGCGGGCTCCCCGGCGGACAGATGAGGACCTGCCGGACCACGGTCGACGTCGCCGGCGTCAACGGGACGGGGAAGGCGATCGCATCGAGCGGAGTCACCGTGACCGGGCTCGCCGTCCGGCTCGTCGCAATCTGTATCTGCCGGCACGCCGTCTGCGCGACGGCGGAGACGGGACGCGCGCCCACGCCGAGCAGGGCCAACGCGAGTACCAGGCCGCCGATCCGCCACGTCATCGTTCTCACCCCCATTGCCGCCGTCACTCTTCGACGGGCGGTGGACCAATGCCTCGGCGCGCCGCGGCTACGCCGCGCCGAAGACCAGCGACGCATTGATGCCGCCGAACCCGAACGAATTGCTGAGCACGTACCGCAGCGGCATCTCGCGGCCGCCGTCGCGCACGTAGTCGAGGTCACAGGCCTCGTCCGGCGTTTCCAGATTGAGCGTCGCCGGGACGTAGCGGTCCCGCAGGCTGAGCAGGCAGATGGCCGCCTCGATGGCGCCCGTCGCGCCGAGGGCGTGGCCGTGCATGGCCTTGGTGCCGCTCACCGGAATCCGGTACGCGTGCGTCCCCAGCACTTGCTTGATCGCCAGTGTCTCCGCCGAGTCGTTGAGCGGGGTGCCGCTGCCGTGGGCGTTGACGTGGTCGACCTCTTCCGCGGCGACGCGGGCCTCGGCGAGGGCCAGCCGCATCGCCCGGGCCGCCTGCGCCCCGGAGGGCAGGGGGGCCGTCATGTGGTGCGCGTCGTTGGAGGCGCCGAAGCCGAGCACCGTGCCGTAGATCGCCGCCCCCCGGCGGCGGGCGTGCTCGAAGTCCTCGAGCACCAGCACCGCGCCGCCCTCGGCCATCACGAAGCCGTCGCGCGTCCGGTCGAACGGCCGGCACGCGCGTTCGGGCTCCTCGTTGTACGTCGTCATCGCCCGGATGATGTCGAACGCGCCGAAGATGAGGGGGGTGAGCGGCACCTCGACGCCGCCCGCGAGCATCACGTCCGCGTACCCGTCCCGGACCGTGCGGAACGCCTGGCCGATCGCGATCGCGCCGCTCGAGCAGCTGTCGGAGTTGCCGCTGCTGGGGCCGCGGAGATCGTGTTCGATCGCGATGTTGCAGGACGCCGCGCCGCAGAAGACCGAGAGGGCGAGCGTCGGCCGGATCCGCCGGGCGCCTTGGGCCAGGAACACCGCGTGCTGCTCCTCCGCGAACGCCGCGCCGCCGAGCGCCGAGCCGACGAAGCAGCCGATCGCGTCGCGGTCCTCGTCTTCGAGCCGCAGTCCCGCGTCATCGATCGCCATGCGGGCGCACGCCACGGCGAACTGCGAGTAGCGGTCGAGACGGCGGAGCCGGCGCGGTTCCACGTACGCCGACGGATCGAACTCCGGCACCTCGCCGGCCACGCGGCAGCCAAACGGCGACGGGTCAAATCGCGTGATCCGGCCGATCGCGGAGCGTTCGCGTCGCACCCCCTCCGAGAGCCCCCGGACGCCGCAGCCGATCGGCGTGACGGCTCCGATGCCGGTCACGACCACCCGGCGCTTCCCGTCATTCATGATGGACCTCCCAGTACCGCCGGCGCGGGTCCCCTCCGCGCGTATTTTCCCTGCCGTGTCACAGACCCCGCTCCCATCATCATCCGCCTTGCGGGTCACGGCTCGGTCGGGAACAGATCACGAGATCGTCACGCGGTTGGGCCGGGCGCTTGACCCCGCGCCCGGGCTGCGCCATCATGGTGCGGACACGCATGGCATCCTTGTCGCCGGCTGCGGAATGGGACAAACGGTCCGTCGCGGGAACCTCCGTGCTGGCCGCGGCCCTGCTCACTGCGCTCAAAGCGACGGTGGCGATTCTGACCGGCAGCCTCGGCCTGCTGGCGGAGTCCGCGCACTCCGGGCTCGATCTGCTGGCGGCCCTCGTCACGTACGTCTCCGTGCGGGCGGCCGCCCGCCCGGCCGATCCCTCCCATCCGTTCGGGCACGGGAAAATCGAGAACCTGTCGGCGTTTGTCCAGACCGCGCTGCTGCTCGCCACCAGCGGCTGGATCACCTGGGAGGCAATCCGCCGGCTCGTGGTCGGCGGCGTCCACGTGGATCCCTCCGTCTGGGCGTTCGCGGTCCTGTTCGTGTCGATGACGATCGACTTTGCGCGGTCCCGCGCGCTCTTCCGCGCCGCGCGCCGGTACGACAGCCAGGCCCTCGAGGCCGACGCCCTGCACTTTTCCACGGACGTGTACAGCAGCGGCGTCGTCATCCTGGGGCTCGTGCTCATCTATGTCTCCCGCGACACCCACGTCCCGTGGTTGCGCGATGCCGACTCGGTCGCCGCCCTGGTCGTGGCCGCGGTGAGCCTCTACATCGGGTTCAAACTCGGCAACCGGACGGTCGGCGCGCTGCTCGACGCGGCGCCGCCGGGCGTGGCGGAACAGATCGCGGCGGCGGTCTCCCGCGTGCCCGGCGTGCTCGGGCGGGAACGTATTCGGGTGCGCCGGAGCGGCGGGACCCTCTTTGTCGACCTCCGGTTGCGGCTGCCGAGCAACATCCCGCTCGAACACGCCAAGGTGCTCGAGCGCAACGTCGAGTCCGAGGTCCGCCGCCTCTACCCGACCGCCGACCTCGTCGTCGACGCGGCGCCGCAGGAGCCGGCCGCGGCCGACGTCATCGAGCGGGTCCGCGCCGTGGCGCACACCGACAACTTCGAGATTCACGACGTCACGGCCTATCGCATCGGGCGGCGGATCAACGTCGAACTCGATTTGGAACTCGACCCCGCCCTGCCGCTGGAGGCCGCCCACGACCGGGCGACGCGGCTGGAGCGGGCCATCCGCCAGGCACTCCCCGAGGTGCGCGACGTCAACATCCACATGGAACCCCTCCGCCGCGCGGTCCCCGCCGGCGCCGCGGCGCGCGGGCTGCGGGCCGACATGGAGGCGAAGCTCCGCGAGATCGTGCGCGGGACCCCGGAGATCCTGGAATGTCACGCGCTGGACGTGCACCGCGTGGAGGACCGGGTGGCCGTCACGGTCCATTGCGTCGTGCCCGCCGGCCGGTCGGTCACGGAAGTCCACGACATCACCGAGCGGCTGGAGATGAACCTGCGCCAGGCGTTTCCGGACATCACCAACGTCAACATCCACGCCGAGCCGGCGCCGGGTGCTCGGTCTCGACGAGACGCTTGATCCGCCGCAGGGTCGCTCTCGCCGTCGGCTCGACGAACATCGGGCCGATGATCCAGCCGGCCACGGCGCGGCCGATCAGCGGCCACGACAGAAGCAGGTCGTGGAGAATCGTCACGGCCACCTCGCCGTCGGCGGCGGGGTCGAGGCGCCATTCGACCTCCATCGTCCGGGTGACGCCGCCGACGTGGGTGAAGCGGATGCTGTGTCTTTCCGGGACCACCGTTTGCCGCGCCCGCCACGAGAGGGGAATCCACCCGCGCCGGGCCTTCATCTCGACGAGCCGGATGCGGCCCTCGTCTTCCAGCACGCGCACGTCGCGATAGTGCGGCAAGAGGCGGGGCCAGTCCTCGACCCGGGCCGCGTAGCCGAAGATCACTTCGATGGGGCCGCGAATGCGAACGGCGGTCTCCGTGTGCACGCTTAGGCGGCGCCCAAGAGGCGTGCGAGAAAGGCCGGCCGGAGGATCGTGCTCATGGCCTCGGTGTTGCCGATCGCGCCGATGAGCCGCGCCCGGAGATCGGTATGCCGGCCGAGCCGGCCGGCGGCCCGGCGCACGATCCAGGGGCGGAAGGCCAGGCTTTGGACGAGCCGCGAGGCGGCGAAGACCAGGCCGAATTCGCGCTGCCGCGCGCGCGCGTAGCCGCGGACGGCCGAGGCGCCGGTGCCCTCGAGCGCGGCGGCGGCGGCCTCCGCGCACAGTTCGGCGCCCCGGAGGGCGAGGTACACGCCCTGGCCGGTCATGGGATCGAGGTGGGCGGCCGCGTCCCCGACCAGCAGCACCCGTCCGCGGCCGGCGAGGCGGCGGTGGTACCCGAGCGGGCCCACCGCGCTGAAGGGGCCCGCGCGCACCACGCCGTCCAGCCGGTCGCGCAGCCCGAGGCACCGGCGCAGCCACGACCAGTACCCTGCCTCGAGATCCCCCCGCCAGGCCCGGATCGTGGAGCGCGGGACCGCGATCGTGACGTTTGCGAGTCCGTTCGGCAGGTGGGCGATCCCGCAATAGCCGTCGCGCCGGAGATGGAGTTCGCCCCAGCGACGCGCGCCGGGATCGGCGGCCTCGAGGCCGGCCAGATATGCGCCGACGGTGTAGCGTCCGCGCCGGGCCACGCCGCCCATCCCCGCGGCGCGCGCGACCGTGGAACGCAGCCCGTCCGCGCCGACGACCAGGCGCGCCAGCCGGTCGTCGCGCCCGCGCCGGCCGTCCAGGATCACCCGCACGCCGCGAGACTGCCTGTCGAGCGCGACGATTCGGTGCGCGTCGAGGATCTCCGCGCCGGCGCGCTCCGCGTGTTCGAGGAGGATCTGATCGAGGTCGCGCCGCGGCACGGTCCAGCCGTTGCGGCGCGGGAAGGGCAGCGCGATCACCGCGCCGTCCGGCGTGACGCAGCGCATGCCGCGAATCGGCGCGCCGGCCCGCGCGACGGCGTCGCGGGCGCCCAGGCGGTCGAGAATCTCATCGCACCCCGGGTTGAGGTAGTCGCCGCAGGCCTTCGGCCGGGGAAACGCGGCGCGGTCCACGACGAGCACGCGGCAGCCGCGCTGCGCGAGCAGCGCCGCGGTCGCGCTGCCGGCAGGCCCGCCGCCCGCCACGAGCACGTCGATCACCACGTCACCCGACCCGTTCCAGCGCCGCGCGAAACATCGGCACCCGCCGCAGGGCAAGGGTGGGAACCCCGGCCGCCGCGGCCACCGCGCGGTATTCCGCCCATGAATAGGCGCGGCGGACGGAGCGGGGTCCGTCGGTGCGGATCAGGGGGCTCCGAAAACCGCGCGTCAGCAGCCACACGCCGGCATAGGCCGCGGGCGAGCGCACCAGATCGACCACCAGGAATCCGAGGCGTGCGAGCCCGTCGAGGCGCCGCACGAGCGCGGGGCGTTCCCCCGGGTCGAGGTGGTGAAGCGAGATCGAGCAGAGGCACGCGTCGAAGGACCGGTCGGGGAAGGGGAGTGCCCGCGCGTCGGCCCGGACGACGGTGATCTGCGGAAAGGCCGCCGACGCCTCGGCGGCGAGCGCCGCCGTCACCGGATGCCCCTCGACCGCGACGATGCGGATCGGGACGTCGCGGCGCCGGGCCCAGCGCGCCACCGCGCGCGGGATGTCCGCGCCCCCGGTCGCGACGTCGAGCACCAGAAGCGGCGCCCCCGGGGACCGCCGGCCGCGCCAGAGCGGGAGAAGCCTGTCGAGGTACCGGCATACGAGACGGACGGAGCCGGTGAGTCGATTGATGCGGGCCAATTCCTCGAGATTCGGGCGCAGCATCTCCGCGGTGCACGCCGGATCGTCCATCAATTCGTGGACGGCCGCGGACGGCCGAAGGCCGCCAATCACGCCGTCAGGCGGCGGCACAGACCTGTCGGAACGGGACCCCGCGTTCATTCAAGGCCTGTATTATGCGCCCACCCTGCAACGCCTCCGTAACGCCGGCGGCGGGGCTTTGCCCCCCCGGGCGCGAACTCGGCTCTGGACGCGGAGGTGTCTACGACGCGTATTGCCACGCTGGTACCGAGCGCCACCGAGATCGTCTGCGCCCTGGGGCTGGCCGACGAGATCGTGGCCGTCACTCATGAGTGCGACTATCCGCCGGCGATCCGCGGCCGGCCGGTGGTCGTGCGTCCGCGCGTGGATTCCAGCCTCGGCAGCGCGGCCATCGACGCGGAGGTGGAGAGTACTCTGCGCCGCGGAGAGAGTCTCTACCGGCTCGACGTCGAGGCGCTTTCGGCCGCCCGGCCGGATCTCATCGTGACGCAGGATCTATGTGAGGTCTGCGCGCTGCCGAGCCTCGACGTCGAAGGGATCGCGGCACGTCTGCCCGGGGCGCCTCGCGTGCTTCGGCTCCACCCCCACACACTGGCCGACATCCTCGCCGACGTGCTGCGGGTCGGGGAGGCGGCCGGCCGCGGGGACGAGGCGCGCCGCGTCGTCGCGGCGCTCGAAGCCCGCGTCGCGGGGGTCGAGACCGTCCTGCGCCGCCGGCCCGGCCGGCCGGGCGAGGAGGGAACGCCGCGCGTCTTCTGTATGGAGTGGCTCGATCCGCCGTTTTGCAGCGGCCATTGGATGCCCGAGATCGTGGAGCGCGCGGGCGGCCGCGAAATGATCGGGCGGCACGCGCGGCCGTCGTATCGCGTCGAGTGGGACGCGATCGCCGCGGCGGCGCCGGACGTGGTTGTGCTCACGGTGTGCGGGTTTGACGTGGGCCGCACCGTCGCCGAACTGCCGGCCGTGACCGGCCGTCCCGAATGGCGCGGCCTCCCCGCCGTCGCCGCCGGCCGCGTCTACGCAACCGACGGCAGTGCGTTCTTCAGCCGGTCGGGCCCGCGGATCGTCGACGGTCTGGAGATCATGGCCGCGATTCTGCATCCCGAGGCCGCCGCCCGGCGGCCGCCCGGCGGGTGGGTGCGGCTGGCGCGGGAACTCGTGGCGCCGGACTAGGCGGGGTGTCCTGTTCTCTAGGCGGAGGTGTATAATAATGCGTCGGCATTTTGTCCCATTGGGACACCGTGGGGGGACGGCACATAAGCACGCTTGATCGTTGGGGCCGCGCCACAATGGCCCTCATCGTGGCGGCGGCGTCCGCTTACCTCCTGTTCCGGCTGCGTTTCGTCCTTGTGACGGTCGCGCTCGGCGCGATGCTGGCGTACGCGCTGATGCCGTTCGTCGACCGCGCCGCCGGACTGCGGCCCTGGGGACGGCCGGTGCCGCGGCTCCTGGCGGTCCTCGCCGTATTCCTCGCCGCTGCCCTCCTGCTTGCGTTCGCAGCCCGGTTGGCCGTGCAGCCCGTCGCCACCGAAGCCCGGTTGTTCGGGCAGAATCTCGAACAGTACCGGGACCGGGTCGCGGGGGCGCTGACCCAAATGCAGATCGGGCTGCAGCGAAACATCCCCGCGCCGCTGGTGCCTCCGGTGAACCGGGCGCTCGACCAGGCCGAGACGATCGCCCTCGGCGCGGCGACGGGCGCCCTCCGCAGCACCGCCCGCTGGATCTCCAAAGGCTTCGAGGTGCTGCTGATCCCGATTCTCGCGTTTTATTTCCTGCTGGACCTCCCGGTGCTCCGTGACGAGCTGCTGGGCTTTCTCCCCGGCGGCACGCGGCGGGTGGTGGTGGCGGCCGGCCGGCGTGCCGATCGCATCGTCGCCGGCTACGTGCGCGCCCAGCTCATCCTGATGCTGGTCTCGGGGGTGGCCGTGGGCGTTGGGCTCGCGATCATCGGCGTCCGGTACCCGCTGCTGCTCGGCATTGTCGCGGGGCTCACGCGCGCGATCCCGATCATCGGCCCGGTGCTCGGCGCGATCCCGATCGTCGGCATCGCCGCCCTCCAGTCGCCGGGCACCGCGGTGACCGTGCTGGTGTTCTTCGTCCTGCTGCAACTGGCGGAGTCGCAGATCTTGCTGCCCAACGTCATCGGGCACGAACTGAAGCTGCACGCGGCCACGATCCTGCTGGCCCTCTTGATCGGCAACGCGTTCTTCGGCCTGATGGGGATGTTTCTCGCCCCGCCCGCGGCGGCGTTCGCGAAGGCTCTGCGCGAGATGCTCGAGTCCGCGCCGGAGGCCGTGCCGCCGGGCCTTCCCGAGACGCTGCCCGAGCCGGCCGGCGCCGGCCGGCGCTGACGCAATCGCGAGGCGGCGGCGGCTGACCCTTACGCTCGGCCTGGACTGCGCGTCGTGTGGGAGTGGCGGGCGTCGACGTCAGATTCAGGCGATACCCCTTGACGACCACGCCCTGAACCGGACTGAAATCCAGATCGGGCGCGCGCACGAAGCCCATGCGCGCGTACATGCGCACGGCGGTTTCCATGAAGTCCATCGTGTGCAGGCCGAGTGCTCGAGCGCCGGCGTGGCGCGCCCGCCGCACGCATTCCGCCATGACCGCGGTCCCGACACCCTGCCCACGCGCGGCTGGCGGCACGGCGAGCAGCCGCACCTCGGGGCCCTCTCCGCCGGTGGCGGAGCGACCGTACGCATTCGCATTGGGCGGAAAGAGGAGGACGCTGCCGAGGATGGTGCCCTGCCGCTCGGCCACGATCGGCTCGGCCGGTCCGTTCCCGTCAAGCGTCTCGAGCATCGTGCGCCGGTAGGCCATCCAGAACGGCTCGGGCACGACCGCGGCGTACTCCTGATACGCAGCCAGGGTGACATCCCGAATCGCGTCGCGATCGCCGTCGCGCGCGTTTCGGATGCGGATCGCTGTCAGGGTGAAACGACCTTGCGAGTCCTCCATCAGGCCTGCCTCCCCAACCGTTGTCTCTGCTCCTGTCGGCATCTCTAGTGCTCGACCGCCACAGCGGCTCCGGGTGCCGGCTGGCCCTTTCCCGCGAGAAACGGCGTCGCGACCAGCGCGCCGAAGAACACCAAGGCGATGATCATGAACGCGTGCTCGAACGACAGGACCGTGGCCTGCCCGGTGATGATGCGGTCGAGGAGGGCGAGGGCCTGCTGTTGGGCCGTTGTGGCATTGCTGCCCCCGCGTATCATCAATGCGGTGACCTGGCGCGTGGCTTCCGCCCACGCCGGATGGTCGGGTCGCGCCTGCTCGACGAGGCGTGCGTGGAACAGCGTCGTGCCGCGCTCCAGCATCGTTGCGATCACGGCGGTCCCAAACGCGCCTCCCAACTGGAGCATCAGGTTCATCAGGCTCGCCGCTTTGATCGCTTTGGGCCGTTCGACGGCGTTGAGCCCCGCCGAGAAGAGCGGGACGATCATCATCGGAAATGCAAATCCGAGGATCAGCATCGGGAGCAGGACCTGCTCCGGTCCCGCGTCGAGTGTCCAGCGGGACATCAGGGACATCGATAACCCGGCGAGCACGAGCCCGGGTCCGACGACAAACCGAGGCCCGAGGAGGCCGGCGATCATCCCTCCGATCGGTGAGACGGCCATCGACACAAGACCGCGGGGGAAAAACTGGACGCCCGTCTGGAGGGCCGTATAGCCCAGGCCCTCCTGCAGGAACAGCGAGACGAGTACCAGACCGCCGAACAGGCCGAAGCCGACGGCTCCAACGCTGAGCCAGATGGCGGTAAACGCACGGTTGCCGAGGATGCGCAGATCGACGGCGGGCGTCTCCGTCCCGATCAATTCCCAGAAGACGAACAACAGCAGGCCGGACCCGGCGGTCAGAGCGAGTCCCCAGACGAGCGGGGAGTCGAACCACTCCCACCGGTTGCCCTGCTCCAGGACGACCACGAGGCTCGACAGCCCGACGGCCATGAGCCCGACTCCCACAAAGTCGAACCGCACCGGCCCCTCGTGCCGGGGGGCTTCGCGGATGATGGCGGCGACCATGGCGAAACCGAGCAGACCTACCGGAAGGTTGATGAAGAAGATCCAGCGCCACGTGTAACTGTCGGTGATGAAGCCGCCGAGCAGGGGACCGATGGTCGGTCCCACCAGCAGGACCAGGCCGTAGAGACCGGCCCCGAGCCCCTGCTGATGCGGCGGGAACGTCTCTCGCAAGATCGCCTGCTCGGTCGGCCCGAGGACCGCCGCGCCAAGTCCCTGCAGCACGCGGGCCGCGATCAGGACAGGGAGCGACGGTGCGATCCCGGCCAGGAACGACGCGCTGATGAAGACGAGGAGCCCGGTCTGGTAAACCCGCTTGCGTCCGACGGTGGGGCCGAGCCATCCGGTGAGCGGCAACATCACCACAATCGCCACCAGGTACGCCGTGGTGATCCAGGTGGCTTCGGTCACCGCAACCCCAAAGGTGGCCTGCACGTGGGGCAGCGCGACATTGACGATCGACGTGTCGATCGTCCCCATCAGAGTGCCGAGCGAGATCGCCGCGGTAACCAGCCACTTATTCGGAGCGGCCGAGAGGCCGCTCCCGGGGTCGGCTCCCATCCTCGCGCCTGCGGGCAGCGCGTCCATCACCGTCCGCCGGTGACGGCACGTCGAGCGAGTGCCGGCCGCCGTGTCGTGTCGACCGTCGCCTCGACCGAGAGCCCGACCTGGAGGTCATCGGGTGCGTCGTCGAGGGCGATGCGCACGGGCACCCGCTGGACGACCTTGGTGAAGTTTCCGGTGGCGTTCTGCGCCGGCAGGACCGAGAGGGCTCCGCCGGTGGCCGGCCCGAGCTGCTCGACGTGGCCGTGGAAGGTCCGGCGCAGGAGATCGACCCGGACCGTGACGGGTTGACCGATCCGGACGCCGCCGAGCTGGGTTTCCTTGAAGTTGGCCTGTACCCACTTGCGCGACGAGAACACGAGCGTCAGCAGCGTCTGACCGGGCTGGACGACCTGGCCGGGTTGCACGGGGACGTCGCTCCCCACGAGCGCGTCGTCGGGAGCGAAGATCGTTGTGTAGTCCAGCTGCTGACGCAGCGCGGCGAGTTGGGCCTCGGCCTGCGCCACCTGAGCGCGGGCGGTGGCGACTTCCGCCTCCCGCTGCGTCACCACGTCGAATCCCGCACGTGCGGTCTCGAGCCCCGCCGTGGCTTGGTCTTGCTGCGCGATCGCGGCGGCGACGTCGAGCCGCCGGATCGGGACCCGGAGTTGCGCGGCCTGCGCCTGCGCGAGCGATGCCCGGGCCTGGCTCACGGCATCGACAGCGCCGTGCTCCGCCGCGGCGGCGGCATCGTACGCGGCCTGGGCCTGGTCCACCTGCTGCGAGGCAATCGCGCCTTCCGAAAACAGCTCCCGTGCCCGCGCGAGATCGTTGCGGGCCTTGTCGAGATTGGAGCGCGCCGCGGTGACCTGCGCCGTGGCGGCGCTGAGTTGCGCTTGCGCCATCGAGATCGAGTCGTGGACGGTCTGGTCTTCCAGCGTGACCGCGGTCTGACTCTGCGGGACGTGCGCGTCCGCCGCGGCCCGGGCGGCCCGGGCCTGGGCAAACGCGGCACTCGCTTCGTGCTGCTGCGCAACGAGGGCCGCTTCCGCTTGGTGGACACGGGTCTGCGCGGCTTCAAGCGCGGCCTGCGCCTGCTGTGCCGCGATCCGGGCGTCCACGGGGTCGAGCTCGACGAGCGGCTCACCCTTGTGGACCAACTCGTAGCCTCGTATGAACACACGGCTGACCCGGCCAAAGACCTTGGCGCTGATGATCGCGGTGTCACCCTGCACGTACGCATCATCGGTGCTGGGATGGGTTCCGGCGTAGCCGAAGTAATGAACGGTGTAGCGTACCCCGGCGGCGATTACCACCAGGATCATCCCGAGCAGCCACCAGCGCGCCCGGCGACGGGGACGGCTTCCCGTACCGGCGGAGGGCGCATCTCCTGTACCGCGTTGGCCGCCCATCGCCACTTCCGTGGCGCGTGGTGGAGTGGCGCTTGTTGCGTCCAGGTTGGCCGGCTCGGTGTCCGCCATCGGTAGGCTCCTCTCCCGGGACTGTCGCTTGCGCTTTGCAAGCGTGTCGACGGTAACACAAGCGCTTGCATTTTGCAAGTCTTTTGTGCATACTAGGATCTATGGGGAGAGGTCCGCGGTCTCACTGCCCAATTTCGCTGGCGCTGGAAGCCATCGGCGATCGGTGGAGCCTGCTGATCCTCCGGGATGTGATCGTGCGGGGGAAGACCCGCTATCAGGAATTTTTGAACTCGGAAGAAGGAATTTCGACGAATATCCTGGCCGATCGACTCGTCCGGCTCGAGCAGCAGAGTCTGCTCACCAAGTCCGACGATCCGGACGACAAGCGGCAGTTTCGGTACTCTCCGACACAGAAGGCGCTGGATCTGCTGCCGATCATCTTCGAAATGGGGCGTTGGAGCGCGAAGTACGATCCCGGAACGGACGTGACGAATCCGTTTTTCCTGCGGATGAAGGCGGGCAAGGAGGGGTTCTTGAGGCAGATACGGGTCCAGTTCGAAGGACTCGACGGCCCCGGCGCCGCTCGACAAGGCCGTCCTCTTCGAAGGAGGCGGCCGCGGTCGATGCAAGGATAACGGAGGCCGAGCGCGGGAGCTACGCGGTCACTTGATGGCTTTCACCGCGGCGCGCCTTCGCGATGTTCTGCCCGTTCCCGAATCCGCGCGAGAATGTAGCCCCAGCCATGCGCCACACCCTCGTGATGCTCGGGGGTAATCTGCCCGATCGCGCGATGGAGGAGCGCGAGGCGCGTGGCGCCGCCTTCGGCCGTCAGCCTGTACTGCACGTGCGACACCGCCGCGTAGGACATGAACAGCGGCCCGTGGATCTCGAGGAGGGTGGGGGGCTTGATCACCTGCACGTGGCCCCACAGGTGGCCCGCGTTGTTCCCCAAGTCGCGGTACCATCGGCCGCCCGGCCACGGCTCGAGTGTCATGGGCAGCGGTGACCCCGGCTCCGTCTCATTGAGCGGACCGAGCTGTTCCAGCAGCGTCTCGAACACGACGTCGATCGGCGCCGCGATCGTCTCCTCCTGGCTGACCTCGAGCGTGCGAACATTCTGTTCTGGCGTGCTCGTCGGCATCATCCGGCCTCCTCGTCCTTGGGGTGTCCGTGCCTGCGGGCCGACCGGTCCGTCACGGTGCGCTCGGCCCGCTCCTTGATCCGCCGGAGCTGATGGGTCCAGAAGCGTTCATACGTCTTCACCCAGTCGTGCACCGGTCTCAACCCTTCCGCGTTGAGGCGGTACAGGCGGCGCCGGCCGTGCCGGCTCACCGAGACGATCCCGACCTCGCGCAGGACGCCGAGGTGCTTCGACACCGCCGGCTGCGGCATCCGCAGCCTCGCGACCACGTCTCCCACGGCGTGCGCGCGGCCGTCCACGAGCACATCGATGATCGCCCGCCGGCGGGACTCCGCGATCGCGTTGAAGACATCCGTGGTGGTCGCAGCCCGTGGCATCGTCTACATTTTATTCCTATATGAGAATAAGTCAAGACGCAACGCGACTCCGGCCGGCCGCACCGAGGCGGGCCTGCTCACATCGCGGCGAGGAGGCCGCGCAGGAAGCCGCGGAACTGCGGGCCGCTCCGGGCGGCGACCTCGCGCACGTCTTGCTCGGTGGCGTGATGCTGACGATCGGGAAGGGCCATGTCGCTGATAATGGAAAGACCGAGCACCCTGGCGCCGAGATGGCGCAGCGCGATGACTTCCGGCACGGTCGACATGCCGATCGCATCGGCCCCCAGACCGCGCAGGAGGCGCAATTCGGCGCGGCTGGCGAACGCCGGCCCCGCGATCCACGCGTACGTGCCCTCACGCAGGGTTAGGTCGCGGGAACGGGCGACGCGGGCGGCGAGCGCCCGCAACGCCCCGTCGTACGGATCGAACATGACGGGGAAGCGCGGCCCCAAGCGGTCGTCGTTGGGACCGGTGAGGGGGTTCGCTCCGGCCATGTTGATGTAGTCGACATGCATCATGATCTCGCCTGCGGCGAACCCGGGGCTAAGCCCGCCGGCGGCGGAGGTCACCACGAACGTCGCGGCGCCCAAGTAGTAGCCCAACCGGACCGGGAAGACCACTTGTTGAGGCGTATAGCCCTCGTACAGGTGTACCCGTCCCTACCGTTCGTTCGACGCGGAGGCGGCGAACGCTTTCGAGGCCGTCGCGAGATGCCGCCGCCGCAGGGAACTTAGCGGCCGCAGCCGGCGCTATCGCCAGTACTGCCTGCAGGCGGATTCGAGCGCGAAAACGATCGGGAGGTGATCCAGCCGTGACGCGCAAGGAATTTCTCGCCGGCGCCGCCGGCATGGCGGCGACGGTGGTTGCCGCGGGCGCCGCGATGGCGCAGACGCCGCCGCCGCGGGGTGAGATCGGCAGCGCGCGCAATCTCGTGCACGTCCGCACGGCACTCGACGGGCTCATCGATCAACTGCAGCGGGACCAGCACGATTACGGCGGGTACCGCGTGCGGGCCATCGCCGTGATGCAGCAGGCACGCGGCGACATCTCGCTGGCGATCAACTGGGACGCGACGCACCCGCACTGACGCCTCCGGCGCGTCGCGTGAATTGGTGGACCGTTGGGGCCGCGGCGCAGCGCGCCGCGGCCCCGCTGTTCCGTCGCGGCGGCGGCGGACCTTCTCCAGCCGTGCCGCAGGAGTACACTGGTTTTGGCGCGCAGAATCGGATAGAACGTCCGGGGCCGCCGGCGTAGGATCGGGACGACGACGCCGGAGGTGATGTGATGTTGACGACACAGGAGGCCGCGGTGCTGAACGGCCGGAGCAACGGCAGCGGTGGTGGCGGCGGCCTGACCCCGAGCGGGGGGGACGCCGACGACCGGCGGTGGCACGCCGTACTCGCCCGCGATCCCGCGGCCGACGGGGTATTCGTGTTCGCGGTGCGCTCGACCGGCGTCTACTGCCGGCCTTCCTGCGCGGCGCGGCGGCCGCGGCGCGATCGGGTGGAGTTTTTCCCCGGCCCTCGCGAAGCGGCGGCGGCCGGGTATCGGCCGTGCCGGCGGTGCCGGCCCGACGGCCCGGCCGCCACCGACGACCTGGTCGGTCTGACGCGGAGCGCCTGCCGGTACATCGAAACACACCTCGACGAGCCTCTGCGGCTCCCGGCCCTGGCGGCGGCGCTCGGCCGCACGCCTCGGCAGATCCGCCACGCGTTCACCCGTATTCTCGGGCTCTCACCGAAGCGGTATGTGGACGCCTGCCGGCTCGATCTGGTCAAGGCGCGGCTGCGGGCGCGGGCGGCGGTGACGGCCGCGTTGTATGACGCGGGCTACGGCTCGAGCAGCCGGCTCTACGAGCGGGCGGCGTCGCGCCTCGGCATGACCCCCGCGGCGTACCGCCGCGGGGGCGCCGGCACCACGATCCGGTACACGACGGCGGCCACCCCGCTCGGGCGCCTGCTGGTCGGCGGGACAGACCGCGGCGTCTGCGCGGTCGCGCTCGGCGACGCCGAGGCGCGGTTGCTCGATAACCTGCGGGACGAGTACCCGGCCGCGCGGCTCGCGCGCGACGATGCCGGCCTCGCGGCTCCCGTGCAGGCCATTCTGGCATATCTCGACGGCCGGCGGCCGCACCTCGATCTGCCGCTCGACGTGCGGGCCACCGCGTTTCAGGGACGCGTCTGGGACGCCCTCCGTGCAATCCCGTTCGGCGCCACGCGCTCCTACGAGGACGTGGCGCGGGCGATCGGCCGGCCGGCGGCCGTCCGCGCCGTCGCCGCGGCGTGCGCGGCGAACCCGGTCTCGCTCCTCATTCCCTGCCATCGGGTGATCCGGAAGAACGGCGGTCTCGGCGGGTACCGCTGGGGCCTGGAACGCAAGCGCGCGCTGCTCGAGCGGGAACGGCGGGCCGCGGCGGCACGGCCGGTCCGGGCGGTCAGCCGCGCGTGAGCACGACGCCCGCGATCACGAGGACGGCGCCGGCGGCCTGGAGCGGATCCAGGCGCTCGCCGAGCAGGAGCCAGGCCGCGATCAGCGCCACCACGGGATTCAGATTCGTGAGCACCGCGGTGCGCGACGCGCCGATTCGGCGAATCGCGACCGACCAGGCGACGTAGCCGAGGGCGATCAGGAGGCCGCCGGAATAGGCGATGCCGGCCCAGGCGGCGGCCCCGACGGCCGTCCACGACTGCCGGCGCAGCGCCGGAATCCCGATCAGCGCGAGTGCTGCGGCCGCCACCAGTACCGGCACGGTTGCGACGACGGACGGCGCGTAACGCTCGGTGAGCGGCCGGCAGGCGATGGTGTAGTAGGCCCAGCAAGCCGCCGACGCGAGCACCAAAAGATCGCCCCACGGCGCGGTCGCCGGCCCGGTCGCCGCGCCGGGATGCAGGATCGCCGCAAGTCCGAGCACCGATAAGACGATCCCCGCCCAGGTTCGTCGCCCGACCCGCTCCAGCCGCAGCGCGGCGCTGGCGGCCGCGACCATTACCGGGGTGAGGCTCATGAACAGGGCCGCCTGGCCCGCGGTGGTCAGCCGGATGCCCTCCACGAACGTGACCTGCTGGAGCACGTTGCCGAGCAGCGAGAGGGCCAGGATCCGCGGCCGGTCGCGCGGCGCGATCCAGAGGCGGTCGCGCCGGACGAGCACCAAGGCGAGAAGCAGCGCCGCGGCCAGCGCCCACCGCAGCGCGTTGAAGGCCAGCGGCGAGTCAAAGGCGGGTAGCGCCGCTTTGATTACGATGTAGTTGAGTCCCCACACCAGGGGAACGTACACGTAGAACACCGCATCGGCGGCGGGCGCGGCCGCGCGTTTGTCCTGCATGGGAGAGGATTCGCCGCCGGTCGAAGGGAAAGCCTCCGCCGTTCGCGTCACCACCCCCGGCGTCATCCGCGAATGGCGTCCGCGAGGCGCGTGGCAGTTCCTCGAGAGGAGGACCGGAGTGGTGCGCGCCGCGGTCTTCTACGAAGTCGGTAAGCCTCTGGTCGTCGAGGACGTCGAACTCGAGCCGCCGCGCCCCGGAGAGGTCCTCGTCCGCATCGTCGCCACCGGCGTGTGCCACAGCGATCTGCACTACATCAAGGGCGACCTGACGATGCCGCTGCCGGTGGTGCTCGGCCACGAGGCGTCGGGGATCGTGGCGTCCGTGGGCGCCGGCGTCGATTCGGTGCGGCCGGGCGATCACGTGGTCCTGCTCTTCGCCCCCGCCTGCGGGGCGTGCCGGTACTGCGACAGCGGCCGGCCGCATCTCTGCGAAATGCGCTACCGCGTCCGCGGACGGATGCCGGACGGTACGACTCGCCTCAGGCTGCGCGGCGAGGAAATCAACCATTTCACCTGTGTCTCATCGTGGGCGGAGCAGGCGGTCGTGCCGGCGTCCGGCGTGCTGCGCATCGACCGCGATCTCCCGCTGTCGGTCGCGGCCCTGCTCGGCTGCGCCGTGACGACGGGCGTCGGCGCCGTGGTCAACACCGCGCGCGTGGCGCCGGGATCCAGCGTCGCGGTCATCGGGCTCGGCGGGGTCGGGCTCAACGTGGTGCAGGGCGCCCGGATTGCCGGCGCCGCGACGATCATCGGCGTGGACCTTCTCGATCACCGCCTCGAGGCGGCGCGGCAGTTCGGCGCCACGCACGTCGTGAACGCCAAGCGCGACGACGCGGTGGCCGCCATCCGCGACCTGACGGGCGGCGGCGCCGATTACACCTTCGAGGTGATCGGCCGGCCCGAGACGGTGCGCCAGGCGGTCGACGCGGCGGCGCGCGGCGGCGTCGCGGTGGCGGTCGGCATCCCGCCGGCGAAGGCAGAGCTGGCGGTCGGGGGCCCGGCGCTCGTGCTGAACGAAAAGACGCTGAAGGGCTGTTTCTACGGATCCTCCCGCCTGCGGGACGACATTCCGCGGCTGCTGCGGTTGTACTATGGCCGGCACCTCATGCTCGACGAGCTCGTGACCGCGTCGTTTCCCCTCGAGCGGGTGAACGAGGCAGTGGAGGTCCTGGAGCGAGGGGAGGGCCTGCGGACGATCCTGCAGGTGTCGGCGGCGTGATGCGGCATCGACTGCACGCAACGACGTTTCGTACGTGGATGCTCGTGGTCTGCGGTCTCCTGCCGCTCCAGCCATGGAGCGCGCCCGCCGCCTGGGCGGCGCCGCGGCCCCACACCCCGGTTTCCCGCGCCGGCCCGGTCGAGACCGCCTCGATGCTGCTCATGGAGGTCGGCAGCGGCGACGTGCTGGAGAGTACGCACCCCCACGTCCAGCGGGCGCCGGCCAGTCTCGACAAGTTGATGACGCTCTATCTGACGCTGCGGGCAATCCACGCGGGGCGGCTCACGCCGGACACGAACGTGACGGTGAGCACGGACGCCTGGCGCATCGGCCGCGTCCCCGGCAGCAGCCGCATGTTCCTGAACGTGGGGGACACGGTGACGGTGGGGCAGCTGCTGGAGGGCCTGATGGTGGCATCCGGCAACGATGCCGCCGAGGCGCTCGCCGAGACGGTCGGGGGATCGGCGGAGCGGTTCGTCGACGACATGAACGCTACCGCCGCGCGGCTCGGGATGCACGACACGCACTTTGTCACCCCCCACGGGCTGCCCGCGCCCGGGGAGCACGTGAGCGCCTGGGACATGGCGCTCCTCGCCCGGCAGCTCCTGCTCGAGTTTCCGGATGCGACCCGCTACAGCAGCCCGCAGTACGAATCGTACGCCGGCATCCGGCAAGCCAACTGGAACAACCTGGTCTTTCGTGACCCGCGCGTGGACGGCCTGAAGACCGGGCACACCGCGGAGTCCGGCTACAGCATCGTCGCGACCGCGCGCGACGGCCAACTCCGGCTGGTCGCAGTCGTGCTCGGCGCGCCGACGGTTCGCCGGCGGACCGCGCTCGCCGAAGGCATGCTGGCGGCGGGCTTCGCCCACTACACCGTCGTCGCGGTCCCTTGGCAGACCATCGTGCCGGCATCTCTGCGGGTGTACGGCGGGCGCGCCCCCGCCGTGCCGCTGCAGCCGGCGCATCCCGTGCAGGTGCTGATCGCCCGGGGCTCGCGCGGAGACTTCGACGTGACGGAGCAGATCACTGTGCGTCCGTTCGCGCCGATCGGACAGGGGCAGCAGGTCGGCCTGATCACCGTCGGCCGTGGCGGCCGCGTCATGCAGACGGTGCCGCTGCTGGCCGGGACCGCGGTCGACCGCAGCGGGTTGTTCGGCCGCGTGTGGGGCGCCGTCCGCTACGCGGCGGCGTCGCTGCTGCACCGGCATCCTCAGATGACGCGCGGCACCTATTCCCCGCCCGTCCCCGCAAGTTAACGCCGCGGCGGCGCACGCAACGCCGCGGCGCAGGAAGCCCCGCGTACGGTACAGAAGGCGATCAGGTCGCGGCGCTCTGTGACGGCGCTCCGCCGCCGCGCGGCGCGCGAGTGCCGCGGGGGCTACGTTGTGGAGGTGCGGTGTGGACAACCAATCGGGGCCGGGAACAGGGGCCGCGGTGTCCCCTGAGGTCCAGGCCGAACGTCGGGAGTGGGCGGAGCCGCTGCTCGCCGGCGTCGTCGTGTCGTTGATCGCGGAAGCGAAGGACGCCGGGTGGAGCGGCCGTCTCGAGTATGTCGTGGAGATGTGCGTGCAGGAGATGACGTCGACCCTCGGGATGTCGCGCGACGACGTGATCGCGGCCGTGCTGCGGTGGTCGGCGGAACTGGGGGAGACGCTGACCCGGGAGGACGTCGAGAAGGCGATCGACTAGCCGCGGTCCTCCCCCGCGCAAAGCGCGGGGCAGGCCCTGCGAGGGGAGAAGCCGCCGGAGTCATCGCGCCGGCGCCCGGTGGGCGCCGGCGTATTCATTGAGCGTACAAGGGTATGACAAGAGCAGAGGCAGCGGCGGGCGCCGGGAAGCTCCGCGAACCACGTCCGCCGCTCTCCCGTACAGCATTCCGGAGGTGGTTAGATGCGAGAGCGTCGTTCGATGGGCCAGGCCGGAGGAGCCGTGCTCGTAGCGGCGGCCCTCCTGACGTCGGTCTCCGCGGCCGCCGCGGTGTGGCCGAGTGCCGCGAGCGCCGAAGGGGCGATCGCGGTCGGTCAACCCGCCGACGTGGCAACGCAGGGGTTCGCCTACGGCATGGTGGGCGACTTGTCCACCACCGATCAGGCGTCCAGCAGGGCGCTCAAGAGCTGCCAGACGGCGAAGGGCGCGTCCGACTCCGCGAAAGCGGCCTGCAAGGTGATCCAGACGCTTCACGAGCAATGCGCCGCGGTCGCGATAGATCCCGCGAAGGGGACCCCCGGCGTGGGATGGGCGGTGGCCGACGTCAAGAAGGCGGCGGAAACTCAGGCCCTGCAGAAGTGCCATGACACGGCGGGCGACCGCGCGTCGTATTGCAAGATTGCGGGTTCGATCTGCGACGCCAACATGTACCGGCAAAATAGCGGCGGCGATCACTCGTAGGCCCCGGCGGCCGGCGCGGGTTTGACCGAGCGGCGCGCGGGGCATATATAGGAACGAAGTTCGGGATGAACAGGAGGTGGAAGGGATGCTGCTGGCCGGATTGCTGTTGCTTATCGGTCTGGCGCTCTGGGCCACCGGACACCTGATCATCCGTTAGCGGTTCCGGTTCCGGGTTCCAGGCCCAAATGAACTGTCGGGCGGGCGTTGATCGTAAACGCCCGCCCGGCGGTTTTCCAGTAGATCTGCTCGAGGACATCCCCCGGAAGATCGAGCCCCCGTAGCATCGGCGTTCCGTCGGCGTCCGGGTCGGGGATCGGCGACGGGCAGACGAGATCCGTCTCCCAGAACATCTGGTGGACCCAGTACCGGACGAGGTACCGCACGGGATCGGGATCTTTCAGGACGACCTGGTCGGTGCCGAAACAGATCCGGTGCGCCCAGCGCCGGAAGAACTCCCGCGCGGCCTCCCGCTGCCGGCCCAGCTCACGCACGATCCATTTCGTCGCGCTCGTGTCGAGGTAGAGATTCGGATGCCGCGTCAGCAGCTCGGCGAGGTGGTCGAGATGCTCGGGGTCGCCGCCCATGTGCGCGGCCAGAAACGGTACCGTGGGAAAGTCCCGCAGCCGGCGCTCCAGCATCGGATACTGGTCGGCCTTCGTGCCGTACTTGGCGGGGGGGTATTTGTGCGCGAACCAACGATCCGGATCGCTCACATGCACCAGCACTCCGAGGCCGTGCTCGGCGATCGCCCGGAACACCCCGTCGAGCCGCGGCGAATCGAGCAGGAAGTCCAGCCGGTCACGAATGCGCGGCGCGAACCAGAACTTGATGATCCGCACGCCGGCGGCGTGGGCCCGCGGGATCATCTCGAGCGTGCGGTCTTCCGGCGGCCGGCCCGGTCCGCCGGCCGCGGCGCCCGCCGGTGCCGTCACGAGGGCCCGGGCCGCCACTTCGATCTCCCCAGGATAGCGGCGCTGCAGCGCGAGCCCGTCGTCGAGCGGGGTGATCGCGACGACGCGCGTGACGCCGTAGCGGCGCGCGGCCTCGAGGAGCTCGTGATTCGTCGCCGGGTCGGTCATGTGCGTGTGCATGTCGGCGATGGGGCACGAGACGGCGCGCGGGGGCGGGGTGGCAAAGCCGTGGGCTCGCGCTTCGTCGAGCGGCTGTCCCTGCATTCGGGCGGCTCCTGAGGCTGGGTCTCGCCTTCAATGTACCGTATCGCGCTGCACGGCGCAGCCTTTCACATCGTAGAACGCGCCCAATGCCCCGGCGCTTCCGACGGCAGGAGTCGGTTCTTGCGAGACGGAACAGCGCGCCCATGAGTACAACCTCGCGCGCGCGCACCCTGCTCGATGTGAACCCCGCGAACACCGCCGAGGTGCTCGCCGAAGTTCCGCTGGCGTCGGCCGCCGACGTCGAGCCCGCCGTCGCGCGGGCCGGCGCGGCCTTCCGCGTGTGGCGGGACACCCCGGCCCCCGAGCGGGGCCGCGTGCTGGCACGCGCCGCGGAGATCGCGCGCCGCCGGCTCGACGAACTCTCGGACCTCCTGACCCGCGAGGAAGGCAAGGTCCTGCCGGAGGCGCGCGGCGAGGTCCTGAAGGGCATCGCGCTGCTCGAATGGTACGCCGGCGAGGGGTTTCGGATGGGCGGCCGGACGCGGCCGTCCGAGATGCCGTCGACCCTGCTGTTTTCGCTCAGGCAGCCGGTCGGCGTCGTGGCGGTCATCACCCCGTGGAACTTCCCGTGGGCCGAGCCGGCCTGGAAGGTGGCGCCGGCCCTGGTGGCCGGCAACGCGGTGATCCTCAAGCCCGCGTCCCTCACCCCTCTCGTCGCGCAGCGGTACGCCGAGATCCTGCGCGAAGCGGGGCTGCCCGACGGGGTGCTCACCGTGCTCGTCGGCGGCGGCGCGGACGTCGGGGATGCGCTTGTGCGGCATCCCGAGATCCGAGCGGTGTCCTTCACCGGATCGTGCGAGATCGGGGGTGACGTCTACGCGCGGGCGGCCCGGCGGCTGGCCAAGGTGACGTGCGAGATGGGCGGGAAGAACGCGGTCGTCGTCATGCCGGACGCCGACCTCGAGTTGGCCGCGGCGGGGATCGCGCAGGGGGCCTTCGGCAGCACCGGCCAGCGGTGCACGGCGACCAGCCTATGCGTTGCACACCGCGACGTCGTCCGGGAGATCGTCGACCGCGTCGTGGCGCGGGCGCGGGCGCTCCGGGTGGGCAACGGGCTCGAGGCGGGCGTCGACTTGGGACCGCTCGTCGACGCGCACCAGCTCGAGACAGTTCTCGGGTACATCGATGCCGGCCGCGCGGAAGGCGCGGGGCTCGCCACCGGCGGGCGGCGGCTCGCGGACGGCGCCTGCGCCGGGGGCTTCTTCGTCGAGCCGACGGTGTTCGTCGACGTCGCGCCGTCGTCCCGCCTGGCGCAGGAGGAGATCTTCGGCCCGGTCCTGTCCGTGGTGACCGTCGGATCGCTCGACGAAGCGCTGCGGGTGACGAACGGGGTGCGGTACGGGTTGAGCTCCTCCATTTACGCGCGTGACGCCGCCGCGATCATGCAGTTTGTCGACCGTGTCGAGACGGGGATGGTGCACGTCAACTCGCCGACGGTCGGCGGCGAAGCGCAGATTCCCTTCGGCGGCATCAAGTGGAGCGGCGCCGGCGGCCGCGAGATGGCCGAGGAGGGGCTCGAGTTCTTCACGGAACTCAAGAGCGTGTTTTTCGACTACACCGGGCGCGTCCGCGACACGAAGATCTATTAGATGCTCGACGCGGTGTTGCGCGCCGTCGACGACGGCTACACGCTCGACCTCGCGCGCCGGCTGGTCCGGGTTCCGAGCGTGTACCGGCCGGGAATCCCCGAGGCGACCGAGGCCGCCTCGGCGGCCCTGCTGGCCGAGGAGCTCCGCCGGCTCGACCTCGCGGTTCACGTCGAAGACGCCGGCCCGGGCCGGCCGAACGTCATCGCCGATCTGCCGGGCGGTCCCGGTCCCGTGTTGATCTTCGAGGGCCACACGGATGTCGTGACCGAGGGCAACGCGGCCGCCTGGTCGGTTCCGCCCTTCGGCGGCGAGATCCGGGACGGCCGGCTGTACGGGCGCGGCGCCGCGGACATGAAGGCCGGGATCGCGGCCGCGATCGGCGCGGTCCGCGCGCTGCGCGACGCCGGCGTACGGCTGGCCGGCACCGTGCGTCTGGCGATCGTGGCCGATGAAGAGGGGATGATGCTCGGGATCAAGTCGTTCATCGGCAACGGCTGGGCCGAGGGTGCCGCCGGCGCGATCGTGTGCGAACCCGAAGACAACGCGATCTGCCTCGTGCAAAAGGGCGCCATGCGGGCGCTCGCACGCTTCGAGGGGCGCATGGCCCACGGGGCGATGCCGAAGAGCGGCCGCAATCCGATTCCCGCCGCCGCCGCGTTCGTCCGCGAGGCCGGCGCCCTCGAGGCCCGCTACGTGGCGCGCCACGGCCGCCACGCGCTGCTCGGGGAGCCGAGCATTACCCCGACGTTGCTGCGCGCCGGAGAGCCGGCGCAGCTCAACGTGATGCACGCCGACGCGGTGGTCGGTCTCGACATCCGGACGATCCCGGGGCAGGCCGACGCGGCGATCCGGGCGGACCTCGTGGCCGCGGCGGCGTCCGCCGCCGCGGCCACGCCGGGATGCCGGAGCGAAGTCGAGGTCATCGAAACGCGCCCCTGGACCGAGACGGATCCGCACGCGGCGATCGCGGTCGCGGTGGCCGCAGCGTGCCGCCGCGTGCAGGGCCGGGCGCCGCGCTTCGCCGGCGTGCCGGGCGCCACCGACGGGACGTTCCTCCACGCGTGGGCGCACGTTCCGATCGTCACGATCGGCCCCGGCGACGTCACCATCCCGCATCAGGTTGACGAGTTCGTCCGCGTCGCCGACGTGGCCCAAGCCTGCCGTATTTACGCCGCGGCGGCGTGGTACTTTCTCACCGGCGCCTCGTGATCGAATGCCGCCGCGATCAGCGGTGCGATCCGCTCCGCTGTAGCGCCGGGGGCTGATGCCGCCGCAGCCCTTGATCGTCTGCGAGAACATCGAGTTTTCGTACGCCGCGCCCCCCACGGGCGGGGATCTGCGCTCCCGTCCCGCCGCGGCGTCTCCCGCGGCGCCGTTCGTGCTGCGCGGCGTGTCGGTCAACATCGACCCCGGCGAGGTGGTCGCGATCGTCGGGGCCAACGGATCCGGCAAATCGACTCTCGCCCGCCACCTGAACGCGCTCCTTCGGCCGACTGCGGGACGCGTCGTCGTTGCCGGTCTCGACACGCGCGATCCCGGCCACACGCGCGCCATTCGCGGCACGGTCGGCATGGTGTTTCAGCACCCGGAGAGCCAGATGGTGGCGACCATCGTCGAGGAAGACGTGGCCTTCGGCCCGGAGAACCTCGGCGTCCCGCGCGCGGACCTGCGGGCCCGCGTCCGCGAGGCGCTCGAACTCGTGGACATGTGGACCCACCGGGACCGCCCGCCGCACCTCCTGTCCGCCGGGCAGAAGCAGCGAGTGGCGATCGCGGCGGTGCTGGCGATGCGGCCGGCGTGTCTCGTGCTCGACGAGGCCACCTCGATGCTCGATCCCGAGGGCCGCGAGGCGGTGGCCCGCATCGTCGCGGAGCTGCGGGGGCGGGGGACCGCCGTCGTGGCGATCACGCATCTCATGAGCGAGGCCGCGCGGGCGGATCGGATCATCGTGCTGGCCGGCGGCGCCGTGGTCCTCCAAGGCTCCCCGCGTCACGTCTTCGCGCAGGCGGAACGCCTGCGCGACGTGGGGCTCGATCTTCCTCCGATCACCGACGTCGCGCTGCGCGTGCGGGCGCGCGTCCCGGCCTTTCCCGTGGATGTCCTCTCGGTCGACGAACTCGCCGCCGCGGTGGCGGCCCGGACGGGTCCCCGCTCCTCCCCACACGGGGGCTCGTCAGGGGCGGGCCCCTCGTCCCCCCTATGAGGGGGAGGGGGGGCGGGCCCCTCGTCAGGGGCGGGCCGGCGCGCGTGAGCGCCGGCCCGCCGCTCCCGGGTGGCGTCGCCGCGGCCCCCGGCGGCGGCCGTCCGATCATTCAGGTCGCGGATCTCTGGCACACCTACATGGCCGGCACCCCGTTCGAGCAACTGGCCCTCCGGGGGGTCGCCATCGAGGTGCGCGAGGGGGAAGTGGTGGGCATCCTCGGCCGTACCGGCTCCGGCAAGTCCACCCTGATTCAGTACCTGAACGGACTGTTTCGCCCGCGGCGCGGACGGGTGATTGTCGCGGGGCACGATCTGGCGAGCCCGCGGACCGATCTCCGCGCCGTGCGCCGGCTCGTCGGTCTCGTCTTCCAGGATCCCGAGACGCAGATGTTCGAGCCGCTGGTCGGGGACGACGTCGCCTACGGTCCGCGGCAACTGAACCTCTCGATGGAGGAGATCCGCGCGCGCGTACGGTGGGCCATGGACGCCGTCGGCCTGCCGTTCGAGCGGTTCAAAGACCGCTACACCTTCTCATTGAGCGGCGGCGAGATGCGCAAGGCGGCGCTGGCCGGCGTGCTGGCGATCCGGCCGCGCGTGCTGGTGCTGGACGAGCCGACGTCCGGGCTCGATCCGGCCTCGCGTGCCGAGCTGCGCCGGCGGATTCAGGATCTGCGCGACCGCGACGGCCTGACGCTCGTCCTCGTCTCGCACGACATGGAGGACGTGGCGCGCCTGAGCGACCGTCTCTACGTGCTGCAGGACGGCCGGGTCGCCGCGGAGGGGCCGCCGCGCGAGGTGTTCAGCGACCCCGCGCGCCTCGCGGCCCTCGGGCTGGTCCCGCCGGAGCCGGTGCAGGTGGTGCAGCGGCTGCGCGCGCTGGGGCTGGACGTGCCGGGGGACGCGCTGACCGTGGAAGAGGCGGCCGACGCGGTCGCGGCGCTGCTCGGCGTCCCATGAGTGAATTCGAGCTGCTGCGCAACATCACGCTCGGGCAATACCTGCCGACCGGGTCGTACCTTCATCGGATGGATCCCCGCGCCAAGATCGTCGCCACGATCCTGGTGACGGGGGCGGTGAGTTTCACGCCGACGCTCATCGGGAACGCGGTCCTCATCGCGGTGTGCCTGCTCATCGTGGCGCTCGGCCGCATCCCGCTCGGCTACGCGCTCCGCGGACTGCTGCCGGCGATCCCCGTGCTCGTCGTGCTCGCCGTGATGCAGCTCGCGTTCTTCGGCCGGGCCTACGATCCGTCGAGCCCGGTGGTGTTCCAGTGGGGCTGGGTGACCGTGACCGCCGCCGTCGTCCGGCTCGTCATCGTGTCGGCCGCGCGGTTCGTGGAGTTGCTCTTCGTGACCAGCGTCTTCACCCTGTCGACCCGCACGACCGAATTGACCCACGGGATTGAGAGCCTGCTGCGCCCGTTTCGGCGGCTCCGGGTGCCGGGTCACGAACTCGCGCTCGTCGTGACGATCGCGATCCGGTTCGTGCCCACGCTGGCCCTGGAGGCCGAGCGGCTGATGAAGGCACAGGCCTCCCGCGGCGGGCGCATCGGCGGGAGTCGGTGGCGCGTCATCGAGCGCACGCGCCAGCTTGTGCCGATCCTGGTCCCGCTGTTTACGTTCGCGCTGCGGCGCGGCGAGGAGTTGATCGTCGCGATGGAGGCGCGGGCGTACACCGGAGGCGCCGGGCGCACCGCCTACACCGCCCTGGAGGGCCATCTCCGCGACTGGCTGGTCCCGGCCGGCGCGCTCGCATTTTTCGTGGTGATGCTGTGGGCGCGGTTCCCGACGTGACGGGCCTGACCGGGGGCCTCCGGTGAGCCTCGTATACCGGCCCGCGCGCGCGGACGACGCCGCCCCGGCGACGGCCATCTTTGCCGCGGCGGTCAACGATCTCTCCGCACGGCACGGATTGGCGGCGCCGCCGCTCCGGCCGCTGCCGCCGAACCCATTCTTCGCCTTCTGTCTTCGCGATCAACCGGAAGGCTTTTGGGTCGCCGAGGACGGCGGCGACGTGATCGGGTTCGCCCTCAGCCGCGTCCTCGGCGAGATGTGGTTTCTCGCCTTTCTGTTCGTTGCGCCCGGCCATCAGGGACGGGGGATCGGGCGGGAACTCCTGTCGCGCGCGGCCGCACACGGGGGGCCGGCGATCACGAATCGGGCCCTCATCACTTTTGCCTACAATCCCTCGTCGATCTCCCTCTATCTGAAGCACGGGATGTATCCGCGCGAGTCGATATATTGGATGGCGGGGCCGAGTCATGGCGCGCCGCCCGCCCGGCCGGCGCGTGCGGCCGTCGATTACGAGCGACTCCCGGCCGATCAGGCAGCGCTCGCGGTGCTCGCCCCCATCGACAGGGCGGTCCTCGGATTTGCCCGGGACGGCGTCCACGCCTATCTTCTCAACGCCCCCGGCGCGGCGTGCTACCTGTGCCTGCGGGACGGGTGTCCGATCGGGTACGCCTACGCCTGGACGAACGGGCGCGTCGGACCGCTGGCGGCGATCGATGGATCGCAGGTCCGCGCCGTCATGGACGGTGCGCTCTCGCTCGCCGCAGGCGGCGGGTCGCGGCAGATCTCTACCGTCGTCCCCGGCGCCAACGCCGACGCGGTGTCGCTGGCGCTCGAGCGCGGTCTTCGCCTGACATTTCCATACGTGTTGATGTCCGAGAAGCCGTTTGGGCACTGGGACCGCTACCTATGCCATTCTCCGGGTTTGATGTAGCGGGCGGCGCGTCCCGCGCGGCAGGAGGATCCCGGCGTGCGGGGCCTGTCCCGCGCGGCAGGAGGACCGTGGCGCGCGGGGGAATGTGCCCGCGGATTCACCGAGGTGGTCCGGCTTCGGCGCCCCCTACCGGGGACGGGCCGGCGGCCTACGACGACCACGGGAGGGGACCGATGCAGGGGCAGGGGGGACTCTCGACGCGCGGCATCGTGATGTCGGCGGTGCTTGGGGCCATCGCGATCTTTCTCGGCGCAACGCGGCTCGGATTCATTCCGACGCCGACCGGTATTGCGGCGACGATCATGCACGTGCCGGCGATCATCGGCGGCATCCTCGAAGGGCCGGTCGTGGGCGCGATCATCGGGATCATCTTCGGACTGTACAGCTTCTTCTACGCGACGATCCCGATGTTCAAAGATCCGATCGTCGCCATTGTGCCGAGGATCTTCATCGGCATCTTCGCCGCGTGGGCCTACGTCGCGTTCCGGCGGAGCGGGGAGGCGACGGCGATCACGGTGGCCGCCATCGTCGGCACGGCGACCAACACCGTCCTCGTGCTCGGCTTCGGCGTGCTGCGCCACTATCTGCCCCTCAAGGCCGCCGCGGTGGTCGCGGTGAGCCACGGCAGCCTCGAGGCCATCGTCGCGGTCATCATCTCGCTCGCGGTGCTCCTCGGCTGGAAGCGCGTGCAGCGGCCGGAAGCCCGCGCGCGCGTCTAGCGAGGTCCTCCACGATCGAGTCCGCGGACCTCGCCGTCTTCGCCCGAATGCTCGGCCTGGCCCTCCCGCAAGACGCGCTGGAGCGCCTGGCGCCGGCCGTTGCGAAGATGTACGCGGATCTCGAGCGGCTTCGCGCCCTGCCGATCGACGGACGCGAGCCCGCGCTGCCGCCGCTTTCACCGGCGCGCCCGGAGCAGACCCGCTGACCGAACTGGCGTACGAAACGATCGCCGGGATCGCCGCGCGCCTGCAGGACGGCGAGGTCCGGCCCCCGGCGCTCGTCGAGTTGCTGCTCGACCGGATCGAGCGCTGGCGCCCGCTCAACGCCTTCATCACCGTGACGGCCAACGCGGCGCGCGCGCAGGCCGAAGAGGCCGCGCGCGAGATCGCCGCCGGGCGGTACCGCGGACCGCTCCACGGCGTGCCGGTATCCCTGAAGGACCTGATCGAGACGCGGGGCATCCGCACGACGTGCGGGTCCCGCATCCTCACCGACCATGTGCCGGCCTACGATGCCACCGTCACGGCACGCCTCCGCGAGGCGGGGGCGGTGCTGCTCGGCAAGGCGGCCCTCCACGAGTTCGCCTACGGCGTCACGACCAACAACCCGCACTTCGGCCCGACCGGCAATCCCTGGGCGCTCGACCACATTCCGGGCGGGTCGAGCGGCGGCAGCGGGGCGGCGGTGGCGGCGGGACTGGGATACGCATCGATCGGCACGGATACCGGCGGGAGCATCCGGATCCCCGCGTCCCTGTGCGGCGTCGTCGGGCTCAAGCCGTCCTACGGCCGCGTCAGCCGCTACGGCGTCTTTCCGCTCTCATGGAGCCTCGACCATCCCGGACCGTTGACCCGTACCGTCGAGGACGCGGCGATCGTCCTGCAGGCGATCGCCGGGCCCGACCCGCGCGATCCCACGACGGCCGGGCATACCGTTCCCGACTTCCGGGCGGCCGTCCGGCGCGAGGTGCGCGGCCTCCGGGTCGGCGTGCTCGACGATCCGTACCACCGTGAGGTGGAGCCGCGGGTTCGCATCGCGTTCGACGCGGCGCTCGACGTGCTGCGCGGCCTCGGCCTGCGGCTCGCGCCGATCGCCGTTCCCCATGCCGCCGAGGCGTTCACGGCGCAGCTCGCGATCCTCCAGGTGGAGGCCACGAGCGTGCACGAGCGCTGGCTGGCGGAGCGCCCCCAGGACTACGGTCCGGAGACCCTCGAGCGGCTGCGGCAGGGCTACTTCGTGACGGGGACCCAATACCTGCGGGCCCAGAAGGCGCGCGGACTCATGCTCGAGGAGTTCACCGAGCTCCTGAGGCGCGTGGACGCGCTTGTGTTGCCGAGCACGCCCATCGTCGCGCCCGGCATCGGGCAGACCACCGTGGAGTTCGGCGGCCGGACCGTCGACACGCGCGCGCAACTGACCCGGTTCAGCCGGCTGTTCAACTTCGTCGGCGCCCCGGCGCTGTCGGTGCCGTGCGGGTTTGGCGATGGTCTGCCGGTGGGGCTGCAGATCGCCGGCCGGCCGATGGACGAGGAGACCGTGATCGCGATCGGGGCGGCGTTCGAACGCGCAAACCCATGGCATACCCGCCGCCCGCCGGAGCCGGAGTGACCGGCATCATCGAGGAACGCGCGGCGGCCCGAAGACCCGCCGGAGCGCCGCGTGCACCGGCTGCATCACCGGGACGCCGAGCACGATCAGGAGCACTTCGCTGACCAACAGCGGCGGAAGCAGCGCCCGGAGCGGCGCCCGGAGCAAAACGGACAGCATCACCGACACCGCCACCGCGATGATGACCGCATACGCGGCGGCGCCGAGGTAGGCGTTCACCCGGCCGAGGCGCCAGCACGCCCACCCGCCGACGAGGTTCGCGAAAGGCATCCAGATCAATTCCCACGGCCCGACAAACGGGCTCGTCAGGTTGCCGAGAAAATTGCCGACGACGAACGCCGGGATGAGATCGGGCTCCCAGATCACCAGTGGCTTGAGGGTCTCGGACAGCCGCAGTTGATACGGGCCGTAGGCCACCGGCGCGAGATAGATGGTGAGCGCGGCATACGCGGCCGCGATGACGGCGCCCTCGGCCACGCGTACGGCGGCTCGCTGTCGGGCGGAGCCGCCGGCCGGCCCGGCCGGGGGCGGTGCGGATGCGGGCCGGCTCAACCCGAGTCCGCCCACCGCACCCGAACGACCGTGTGGATGCCTCCGCGGACGCGGTAGTCGAGCTCGAGCTCCACCCACGCCGGGGCGCAGGCGCGGACCAGGTCGTTCAGAATGCGGTTGGCCGCGTGCTCCTGGAAAATCCCGACGGCGCGGTACGACAGCAGGTAGTACTTGAACGACCGCAGTTCGAGCACGCGTTCCCGCGGCAGATACCGGACCACGAGGCGGCCGAAGTCCGGCAGTCCCGACCATGGACAGACGGCCGTGAACTCCTCCGTATCGATCTCCACGACGGCCGGCGATCCGGGATACTCGTAGGGGAACGTGTCGAGCACGTCGGCGCGAACGGCGTCCGCGGGCCGGATGTCGAGGGCGACGGGGCCGGGCGTGTGGTCGCCGTCGATTCCGGCTGTCACCGGTTGGGCGGCCGGGGCCTCGGGGGCCGTCACGCCGGGATCTGGCGCCGCATCGGGAGAGGCTCGCACGTGTGTTCGCCACCTCGGTTCGGTTGAACGTCGCGTACGGTCATGATACAATAAGCGCACCGACCAACTCAAACCTCGGCGCTGCGCATGACGTAACTTCCAATGGATGGGGAGAGGCGACGTCTCCCTGTCGTGTTCTGTGTACCCGGCATCTCCCGGTCGGGTGCATGCGGGTGCACGGCGCGGAACCTGATGCGAGGGGCGTGCACATGGCAGTGGAAAGCCACACCAACGGATTCAACGGCCTGGCGGACCCCCGTATCCAGCGGGCGCTTCAGGAACTCGGGTGGGCCTCGCCTACGCCGATTCAGACGCGGGTGATTCCGTCGCTGGCGATCGGGCGGGATCTCGTCGCTCAGGCCGACCCGGCGCCGCGGACGACGGCGGCGTTCGGCATCCCGATGCTGCAGCGGTTGGATCCGCGGAGCAAGGCCGTGCAGGGCCTCGTGCTCGCGCCGACCCGGGATGCGGTTCGCCAGATCACGGGGGATCTCGGGCGTCTCGGCGCGCACACCCGCCTGCGCATCGTGTCGATTTCCACGGGCGAGCCGCTGGCGCGGCAGGTGGCCCGGCTGCGCGAGAAACCGCACATCGTCGTCGGCACGCCGTCGCGCGTCCTGGAGCACCTCGGCAAAGCCACGCTGACGCTGCGCAGCGTGCACATGCTGGTGCTCGATGACGCCGACCGCATGCTCAAGATGGGTCTGCGCACCGACGTGGAGCAGATTCTCGTGCGCACGCCGTCCACGCGTCAGACCGTGCTGTTCTCGTCGACGCTGCCGGAACCGATCCGCGCGATGGTGAGCCGGTACCTGCGGAACCCGATCTGGGTGACGACCGCCCCGGTGCAGACGCTCACCGCCGGGCAGCGGGCCTGAACCGGCCGGGACGTCCCGCCGGGTCGTGACACCGCGGGCGGCACAGGGGTATAATGGGGGGGACGCCGCACGGGGGAGGCCCTGTGAGCAGCCGGCCTGATGTAGCCGCGGACATGTCGAGTTCCGATCCCCAGCGCTCCGCCGACATGTTTTCCCCCGAGGACCGTTTCGGATTTTGGCGGTTTGCCCGCCATCCGTTCTTCACCGACGTCAATCGTTGGCTCGTCGACCGCTTGGCCCCCCTGGGACCGCGCATCGTCGACCTCGCGTCCGGCCCGGGGGCGATCACGGAGTTGTTGCTGGCCCGCATGCGCGAGCATACGCGGGGGATCATCTACGCCGTGGATCCGTCGCTTGTGGAGCTTGATCGCGCGCGCCGGCGGATCGCCTCGAGCCTTGTCCGGTTCGTCCACGGGAGCGCCGAAAACCTCAGCCGGCTCGTTCCGCAGGTAGACGTGGTCGTGTTCTGCAATGCGATTCACCTGATCGGCGACAAGCAGCGGGTCATCGGCGAGATCCGGTCGGTCTTGGGTCCCGGGGGAGTCCTCGGGTTCAACACGACGTACTTCAAAGGATGTTACGTCCCGGGCACGGAGCGGTTTTGGCGGTCGTGGGTCGTCCGCGCGGCCCGGCTGCTCCAGCAGCACGGCGTCAGCGTCGCACACAGCCACGCCGATCGCCCGGCCGCAATGCGGTGGTGGACGCCGACGGAGTACGCGGGGCTGGTGACGGAGGCGGGGTTCGTCGACGCCTCGTGGCAACTCCAGGAAGTCGAACTGTCGCCGGAGAGCCTCGAGGACATCGGCCAATTTTCGATGTTTATCGAGGGCGCGCTGCCCGGCGTGCCGCTCGATGCCGGCGCCAACGCCCTCAAGCGCACGGTCCGGGCCGCGATGGGGGACGCAGGACTGACCGGCGGAGTGCCCCGGTACTGGCTGCAGTTCATCGCACGGGCGCCCGCCTGAGGATTCGGCCGGCCAACCTCGGCGGCTTCACCCGGTAGCCGGTCTATCCCACGGGAAACCGCACCCGTCGCAAAAATGCCTGCAAACGAACCGTTTCTATGGCATCCATAGATTCATTCTGCCTCTTTCGCATTTGGCCGGAATATGGTATAATACGGCTTGTTTAAGGTCCGCGGATCGCGCGGGCCTTTTTCGTTCTCTCCGCGAAGCGTACAAAGGATCGACTACGGCGTCTTGTCCGGGAAGGACGGGAGGCGTCAGGGGGGCATCCATGAATTACCTGCATCACCTCGAATGCACGGCCTGCGGCGCCACGTACTCCGCGGACGAGCTGCACACGGTGTGCCCGGCCTGCGGCAAGGTGTTGTACCCGCGGTACGATCTGGAGCGCGCCCGGGGAGAGCTCTCCCGGGACGCGCTGAGCGGGCGGCCGGCGTCGATGTGGCGATATCATGAGCTGATGCCCGTGCGGGATCCGGCGAACATCGTGACCCTCGGCGAGGGCATGACGCCGCTCCTGCCCATGCCGGGAATCCGCCGGAAGCTCGGCCTCCGGCACGTGTTCTGCAAGGAGGAAGGCCTCAATCCGACCGGGTCGTTCAAGGCCCGCGGCCTCTCCGCGGCGATCAGCAGAGCGATGGAACTCGGCGTGCGGACCATTGCGATGCCGTCGGCGGGAAACGCGGCCTCGGCGGCGGCGGCCTATTGCGCGCGTGCCCACCTCGATCTCTACCTGGTGATGCCGGTGGACGCGCCGCAGACCAACAAGGCGGAGTGCGCCGCGTACGGCGCCCACACGTATCTGATCCACGGCCTCATTACCGACGCCGGCCGCGTGCTGCGGCAGGCCGGCGGCGGACGCGGGTGGTTCGACATGTCGACCCTCCGCGAACCGTACCGCGTGGAGGGCAAGAAGACGCTCGGCTACGAGCTCGCGGAGCAGCTCGACTGGCGGCTGCCGGACGTGATCATCTATCCCACCGGCGGGGGAACGGGGATCGTCGGCATGTGGAAGGCGTTCGCGGAGATGGAAGCGCTCGGCTGGATCGGTCCGCAGCGGCCGCGCATGATCGTCGTGCAGGCCGCGGGGTGCGCGCCGATGGTGCGCGCCTACCAGGAAGGGAAGGAGAAGGCGGAGCCGTGGCGCGACGCGCAAACGATCGCCGCGGGGCTCCGGGTGCCCGAGGCGATCGGTGACTACCTCATCCTCCGCGCCGTGCGCGAGAGCGGCGGAACCGCCTACAGCGTGACGGACGGTGCGATTCTCGGCGACATGCGGGAACTCGCGCGGGAAGACGGGGTCTTCGCCTGTCCGGAGGGCGCGGCGACTTACGGGGCGCTCAAGGCGATGCTT
>DASYZR010000055.1 GCA_035945995.1 bacterium | reverse complement strand
ATCCAGCATCCGGCTCTTGGCGGTTTTCGGGGCAGCGCGATACCGTGGTCCGAGGGAGGCGATGTATTCGCGGATGCTCTGCGGGCCCATGATGCCTCCTGCGCCCTCGGTAACAGGGGTTATGAGGCATCAGGACTTCGCTCGGTAACATTATTTATGAGGCAGATCGGCCCCTTGCAACGGTGTGACTCGGCGATTAGGATAGTGGCTGTCCGCGTGGAAGGGGGGATTTGCCAGTGATTCAGGCCGAGTCGCTCTCCCGCAGCTACGGGGAGCGTTGGGCCATCCGCGATGTGTCGTTCCGGGCCCGGGAAGGCGAAATTCTCGGGTTTCTCGGCCCCAACGGCGCCGGGAAGACGACGACCATGCGCGTCCTGACCGGATTCCTCGCTCCCACCGCGGGGAAGGCCTCGATCGCAGGGTTCGATATCGTGGAACGGCCGCTCGAAGCGAAGCGTCATCTCGGGTATCTGCCGGAGGTTGTCCCGCTCTACGAGGAGTTTACCACGCGCGAGTACCTCTCTTTCGTCGCGCGGCTCAAGCGCGTCGAGCGCCGCCGGATTCCCGATGCGGTGGACCGGGCCATGGACCTCTGCGGCGTCCACGACGTCGCGGACCGGTTGGTGCGCAACCTGTCGCGCGGGTACCGGCAGCGCGTCGGGTTGGCCCATGCGATCGTGCACGATCCCGCGGTGCTGATTCTCGACGAGCCCACGTCGGCGATGGATCCGAGGCAGATCGTCGAGATCCGCAACGTCATCAAGAATCTGCGCGGCTCGCACACGATCATCCTGAGCACGCACATCCTGCCCGAGGCCACCGCCGTCTGCGACCGGGTGGTCGTGCTCAATGAGGGCGCCGTCGTGGCGGTGGATACCTACGAGCAGCTGGCGGCGCGCCTGCGCAACTCGGACAAGACGCTGGTTCGGACGGCGCGGCCGGCGCCCGATCTCGCGCGGCGGCTCGGCGGGATCGACGGGGTGCGCCACGTGACCATCGGGACGGCGCCGGGCGAGCTGCTGGTCGAGTCCGCGCTCGGCACGGACGTCCGCGAGCACGTGGCGCGGGCGGTCGTCGATGCCGGCGCCGGGCTGCTCGAGCTCCGGCCGCTGTCCATGAGCCTCGAGGACGTCTTCCTGAAGCTGGTCACCGACGAGGACGGGGCCGGAGCGAAGGGAGCCGGGGCATGAGCGGCACCTTGGTCATCGCGCGCAAGGAGATGCGGCAGCTATTCGCGTCGCCGATCGCCTACGTCGCGCTCGCCATGTTTTTCCTCATCACCGGGTTCCTGTTCTTCTCGCTGATCGGCCTGTACACGACGCAGGTGCTGCAGCTGCAGGGGACGCCCCCGGCGGACTTCAACCCGACGCGCATCATCTTCAGTCCTCTGTTTCAGGACGTGAGCTTCGTGCTGATCCTCCTCGTCCCGGTGCTCACGATGCGGCTCGTCTCCGAAGAGGACCGCACACACACGATGGAACTGCTGGCGACGTCGCCCGTGACGAGCACCGCGATCGTGCTCGGCAAGTATCTCGCCGTGCTGGCGCTGTACCTCCTGCTGCTCGCGATCAGCGCCTACATGCCGCTCAGCCTGGCCGTGATCGGCCGCCTCGACTGGGGCCTGCTCGGCGCGACGTATCTCGGCCTGATGCTCCTCGGCGGCGCCTTTCTCGCGATCGGGCTCTTCGCCTCGACGCTCAACGAGAATCAGATCGTCTCCGCGGCGATCGGGTTTTCGCTCCTGCTGCTGCTGTGGGTGCTCGGGTTCGCCCAGCAGGCCACCGGCTCAGCCACGCAGCAGGTGCTGTCGGCGCTCGCGGTCGCCACGCACTTCTCGACGTTCGCCGGCGGGACGATCGACACGAAGGACGTGCTGTTCTTCCTGAGCCTGGCCGGATTCTTCCTGTTCCTCGGCGCGGTCGCGCTCGAGTCGCGAAAGTGGAGGTAGGGCGATGATCCGCCGCAACCGGCTGCTGACGGCGAACGCGTTGATTTCGGCGCTGCTCGTCGCCGCGCTGCTCGTCGGGCTCAATTATCTCGGCGTCGAGCACCACGTCCGCTCGGATCTCACCGCCACCCGGGAGCACTCCCTGTCGCCGCAGACGCTCAAGGTCCTCAAGACGCTTCCCGGCCCCGTCGAGGCCGTGGCGTTCCCGAGCAGCGACCCGAACAACGACCAGCGGGGCCGCTACCGCGACGTCCTCGGCACGTATCAGTACTACTCGAAGAACTTCCAGTACCGGTTGGTGGACCCGGACCGCAACCCCACGGAAGCCCAGCGGTACAAGATCACCTCATACGGCCAGATCGTTCTCCGGCGGGGCGCCGCGACCTACACGGTCGACGACGCGACCGAGGACGCGTTGACGAACGGCCTTCTGCACGTGCTCGAGACCGGCAAGAAGACCGTCTACGTGATCCAGGGCGAGGGCGAGGCCGCGCCGGACGACTTCACCCGGGACGGGATGGGCACGGCGAAGCAGACGCTCACCGGCAAGGGGTTCGACGTGAAGAGCCTGTTCCTCATCAAAGAGGGACGGGTGCCGGCCGACGCCTCGGCCGTCGTCCTCGCGTCGCCCTCCCGCGAACTGCCGCCGCAGGTCCTCGACGCCCTCGACGCCTACTACCGGGACGGCGGGCGCCTGCTCGTACTGGTCGATCCGCAGACTCCGCCCGGGGCCCGCGCGTGGCTCGGGCGGGAGTTTCACGTTGCCGCCCCCGGCGGTCTGGTGGTTGATCCGGTCTCGCGGCTCCTCGGCGCGAATCCGGCCGTGCCGATTGTGACGCAGTACCCTTTCAGCGACATCACGCAAAACTTCAACCTCGCGACGGCGTTCCCGGTGTCGACTCCGCTCGTCCCCGATCTCAAGGCCAAAGACGTCACGCTGACCCCGATCGTCAAGAGCTCGGACGCCAGCTACGTGAAGACCAACCTCGACGCCAAGGACATCGGGTTTCAGGCCGGCGTGGACCGCAAGGGCGCGTCGGTGCTCGGCGTGGAGGTGACACCGGCCGCCGGGACGCCGGCTCCGACGGCCGTTACGCCCACGGTTCCGCGGGCCGCCGCGCCGTCCGCGGGCACGAAGCCTCCTTCTTCACCCGCGGGCGCGGGCGGGCCCCCGGCGGGGGGCGGGGCAGCGAAGGGATCCGCCGTCCTCTTCGGCAACAGCGCGTTTGTCCGGAACAGCTACGTCGGGCTGGTCGGCAACCGCGACCTGTTCACGAGCACCGTGGCCTGGCTGACCCAGTCCGGCAACCTCGTCAGTATCGCGCCGCGGGTGTCGCCGTTCGACCCCTTCATCATCTCGGGGCAGCAGGGCCGCTACCTGTTTCTCGGCAGCGTGATCGCGCTGCCTCTTGCGCTGCTGATTCTCGGCGGATCGGTCTACTTCCGCAGGCGCAGTCTGTGAACCCGCGCGTCACGATCGCCCTCGCCCTGGTCGTTGCGCTCGTCGCCGCCTACATTCTGGCGGTCGATCGCCCGCAGGCGCAGCGGGCGGAAGAGGCCCGGCATCTGGTGCACGTCACCAAAGCCGGCGTCACCCAAATCGCGCTTCGGAACGGCAAAGAGACCGTCGAATTGGCGCGGGTCGATGCGACGCACTGGACCGTGACCCGGCCGTTCCGCGCGCCGGCGTCCTCGTTTGCAGTCTCGGATCTGCTCGACGCCGCCCTCGGCATCGTCGCACAGCGGACGGCGGCGGATAAGGCGACGGATCTTGCCGCCTACGGCCTCGCCGCGCCGGCCACGGAGCTCACGCTGCGCACCGCGGACGGGAAAACGGTGGCGGTCGATCTCGGCAAGGGGTCGCCCGTGTCGGCGGGAATGTACGCCCGGACCGTTCCCGGGGACGCCGTGTACCTCATCGATACGTCCGCCCGCGACGCGCTCGCGAAGACGGCGGCCGATCTGCGGCAGAAGACGCTCGCGGACTTCACGAACGCGGACGTGCAGCGCGTGCGCGTGGCGTCGGCGTCCGGCACGCTGGCGGTGGATCGCGTCGGGCCGGACCGGTGGCGCCTGCAGGGCGCGCACCCGTGGCCGGCCGACGATTTCAAGGTCACCGACTTGTTCTTCCCGATCACCACGACCGACGCCAAGGCGTTCCACGACGGGGTGACGGACCTCGCTCCCTATGGACTCGACCACCCGACGGTGACCGTGGAGCTGACGCTCAAGAACCGTCCGTCGCCGCTGCGATTTCTCTTCGCCGCCCGGGGCAGGGTGACGTACGCCATGGTCGCCCCGTCTGGCGCGGGGCAGGCCCCGTCTGGCGCGGGGCAGGCTGCCGCCCCGACCGTCCTCCAGATGGATGCCGGCCTCGTCGGGCGGCTCACGCCGACCCCGATCTCCCTCGTGACCAGACGCGTGCTGCCCTACGACGCCCAAAACCTCACCGCCGTGACGTGGAGCCGCGACGAGCAGAGCCTGCAGGTGCGGCGGCAGGGGCCCGGATTTGCCGGCGGCGGACTGACGGAGGGCGACATCACGGATATGTTTTCGTCGATCAACCTGTTGGAAGCCGACACGGTCGAACCGCTGTCGGCGGCCCCGCCCGGAGCCGCGGCCTTCATGATCTCTGCGGACGGCGGAGAAGGCGCGCGGTTCCGTGTGGCGGTGTATCACCGGCCCGGCGGGTGGCTCGCGACGGATGCGGCGCTCGGCCTACAGTACAAGATTTCAGCGAACGCGTTTGACAGTTTTCCGAAGCCGATTGTCGCGTTTCTGGGGATTCCCCGGCGCGGCCCCGCCGCCGCGCCGCGAGGTCCGGTGACCCCGACGGCGCCGAACCCGGTGACCCCGACGGCGCCGGCGAAGCCCCCGACGCCGTGAACGTCGGCCCGAGTGGCCCCCCGCGGCGCGGGATGTGAGCGCCCGGCAGGACGGAGGCGGCCGGGCGCCGAACAGCGCGGCAATTTCTTCGCGTCACACACCACACCAGCGGATGGCGCAGAGGACACGATGCAGATGACGCGACAGGGCTGGACCCGTCTGTTCGCACTCGTTCTTGTACTCGCCCTCCTCACGCCCGCAGCGCAAGGCGCGGGACCCGCCGACTGGCCCGCCGTCCTCGCCTCGAGCATCGTCGCCCTGCCGGTCGCCGCCGGTGTGGAGTACCGGCACGTGTCGCTCGCGACGTCCGACGGTCCCCTCGATCTGCACCACCTGCTGGTCGACCTGCGCAATCAGACCGTGCACCTCGGCGTCGGCGTGGCGCACGATCAGCTGATCAGCGACGACGAGCCCGTCTCCTCCATGGCGGTGCGGGCCGGTGCGATCGCGGGCATCAACGCGGACTACTTCGACATCGGGCAGTCCGGCATGCCGCTCAACATCGTCATCCAGAACGGCGCACTGCTGCGCAGTCCCTGGCGGTTCGTCGCCCTCGTGATCGGCAAGGACGGCGTCGCCCGGATCGTGCGGTACCGATGGACGGGGACCCTCGGCCTCGAGGGCGGGGGAACCCAGCCGTTCGACAGTTTCAACGCCGGCGTGCCCGTCGACGGCATCAGCGTGATTTCCAGCGTGCGCGGATACGGCGCGCCGCCGCCCGATCCCAGCGTCCGTCAGGCGGTGGCGGAACTCTCGCCCGCCGACATGGCTGGGTCCGCGTCGGGGGGGACGGGCCGGTACTTCGTCAAGCAGATCTGGCTCCAGCAGGCGTTTTACGCGCCGTTTCCGCAGGGCGAGATCATCCTGCTGGGCCGCGGGACGGGGGCCGATTGGATCCGCGGGCACCTGAGCGCCGGGACCACCGTCACGGTCAATCTGACGACGGATCCGGACTGGCACCAGGCGCAGGTCGCCGTCGGCGGCGGCCCGATTCTCGTGGACAACGGCCGGATCGTCGAGGACCCGGACGCGCCCGCAGCCGCCGAGCGCGACTTTCGGTACCCGGCGGCCGCCGTCGGGATCAGCGCGGACGGCCGGTACCTCACGTTTGTGGAAGCGGACGGCCGCCAGCCGTGGCTCAGCATCGGCCTCACGCGTCCGCAGTTGGCCCAGTACCTGCTGCGCCAAGGTGCCTACGAGGCGATGGCCTTCGACAGCGGGGGCTCGGCAACGATGGTGGTCCGGCTGCCGGGCCAATCGCAGGTCTCGACGGTCAACTCCCCGTCCGACGGCAGGGAGCGGCCCGTCGCGGACGCGGTCCTCGTGTATTCGACCGCGACGCCCGGCCCGCCGGTCAGAATCCTCGTCAACAACAACCAGCCGCTCGTGCTCTACGCGGGCGCGCGCGTGATGCCGCCCGTGATCGGGGTCGACGCGCAGGGGAATCCGGTGCCGCTTACCGATCCGGTGCGGCTCGTCCCGACCGGCGGACTCCTCCGGCTCGACGGCAGCCCATCGCGCGGCCCGGTCGCCCGGCCGCCGGCGCCGGATTTCGCGAGCGTGGGCGCCGACGGCAGTCTCGTCGCCGGCCGGGAATCGGCCGACGGGACCGTGCAGGTCCAGAGCGGCACGGCAACGGGCAGCACGCCCGTGTCGGTGGTGACGCGCCTCGCCCGGCTTGTTGTCGCGCCGGCATCGCTCTCCGTCGCGCCCGGGCAGGGGGCGCCGGTCAAGGTGATGGGTGAAGATCGGACCGGGCGCCTGGTCGCGCTGCCGCAAGATGAGGTCGTGTGGGACGTGACCCCGCCCGCGCTCGGGACGATGTCGCCGTCGGGATTCCTCGCCGGGAACGTGACCGGGAACGGATCCTTGACCGCGCACCTCGACGGCGTGACCGCCGCCGTGCGTGTGTCGGTCGGAGGCGCCTATATGCGTCTCATTCCGGCGTTCGAGGAGCAGGCGTCGTTTCGCGGCTACCCGGACTCGGTGACGGGCAACGTGACTCCGGCGTCGACCCCCAGCCGGGGCAACCGGCAATCGCTGCGGATGCAGTTCCACCTCGAAGGGTCCGGCAGCCGGGCCGCGTACGTGCAGACCGACCTCCCCCTTCCCGGCACGCCGACCGGCATGTCCCTTTGGGTCTATGGCGACGGCGACGGCGCGTGGCTGCGCGGCGCGTACACCGACGCAAACGGCGAGCGGGGAACCGTGACGTTCGCCCGGCACATCGATTGGCAGGGCTGGAAACAGCTCCGGGCCGCGTTCCCGCCCGGCCTCGCCTATCCGATCCGGTGGACGTACGTCTACGTCGTCGAGACCGATCCTGCCGCGACGCCGAGCGGGGAGATCTACCTGACCGAACTCCAGGCGGTGTACGGGACCGGCCCGGCACGGTAGCCCGCGCTTCTCGGACGTGTTCCCGAGGGGACGGGGAGCGGCGGCGCGGCCGGCGAAGCACGGTGGGTCCGCCCCCACGCGTCGCGGCACGATCCCGGGTATCTATCGAATGGGGGCCGTCCACCAACGCCTTTGCCGAGCGACACCATGTCTGACAACTCCCGTCTGCGGGCTTCTCGCACCGCGGCCGCCGGGCCGGCCCCCCTGTCGGGGGGGATGTCTGGGACCGCGCCGTTGCACGCCCCAAGACCCTGGCGTGTGCGCGCCGCGGCGGCGGTTCCCGCGACCGTGTTGCTGCTCGCCCTCCTTGTCGCCTCGCCGGTGCGGGGCGTGCCGGCGCCGGACCAGCTCGCCGCGGCCGTCGACGCCTACCGCCACAATGATCTCCCCAGCGCCCGCGGACTGCTGGAGCCGCTCGCGGCGTCGGACGACGCCGTGGGGGCCCGGGCATCCTACCTCCTCGGCGTTATCGACCTCGCGGACAAGCGGTACGCCGACGCGAGGGCGGCGTTCGGGCGCGCGGCGGCCGGCGTTCCGGCGCTGGCCGATCACGCGGTCTACTACGGCGGTGTCGCGGAGTTCGACGCGGGCGACTTTGCCGGGGCCGCGGCAACCTTTCAGGACGTCATGGCACGCTTCCCCGATTCGAGCATGCACGGTCTCGCCCTGTTCTGGCGTGCGGAGAGTCTCTGGGGCGCGCAGGCGCCCGACGCCCCGGATGCCTTTCATCGGTATCTCGAGCAGTTTCCGCAGGGACGGCACGCGGCCCAGGCGTGGTTCGACATGGGCCAGGCACTGGAGAAGCAGAGACACTGGGGCGACGCCGCCCAGGCATACCGGCGGATTCGCTGGGCGTTCGAGGCAAGTCCTTATGCGGCCTCCGCGCACGCGCGTCTCGCCGACCTGGCGCGCACGCACCCCCTTCCGCCGGATGCGACGCCCGTCGAGGTCTTTTACCAGCGCGCGGTGACGGAGTTCGACGCGGGAGACGGCGCGGGCGCGTGGACCGATTTGCAGCGCGTGCGGTCTGCGGGACGCGCCTGGACCATCAACGACGGCACGTTCTACATGCTCGGTGTCCTGGCGTACCAGCAGCGGCGGTTCGCGGAGGCGTCGCGCTGGTTCCGGCAGGACGTGCCGCTCGGGCAGACGCACGCCGACGACTCATGGTTCTACCTCGAGCGCATCGCGCTGACCGGCGGCCGGGAGACCGACGCGCTCGCCATTGCGCGCCGGCTGGCCGCCGAGTATCCTCGGTCCTCGCTCGCCTCGCGCGGTCTCTTCCTGGTGGCCGAGACGCGGGCCGACCGCGGAGCCGTCGGCCCTGCCCTGGTCTTGTATAGGGAGGCAGGCGACCGGTTCCCTCAGCAGTACTGGGGCGGCCAGGCGCTGTGGGAAGTCGGTTGGCTCCTCTCCCGCGGCGGACAGTGGGCGTCCGCCCGGGCCGCGTGGCTCCACGCCGGGGAGGCTGCCGCGGGAACCGATGCCGCGTCCGCGGCGTGGTATTGGGCGGCGCGTGCCGCCGAGGAACTCGGCCGCGCCGACCTCGCGTCCGAGAGTTACCGGCGCGCGGCGTTTCTTTACGGCGACACTTACTACGGTCAGCAGGCCGCCTCCCGCCTCAAGACGCCGGTCCGGGTCGCCGTCGGGGCGGCCCCGGCCGACGTGCCGGCCGGCGCCGTTCCGGCGCTGGACCGGTTTCGCGAGCTCGACGATCTTGCGCAAACCGATGACGCCACGCTGGAGCTTGAAGCCGCCGCGCCCGCCCCGGCGCGCCTGCTCGTGTCGACACTGCTGAGCCAGCGATACACAGAGCAGGGCGCCCCGCGCCGCGGCATCGGCGTCGCCGAGGATGCGCGGAACGCGATCGGGGCGCCGGCGCCGCACCGGCTGCCCCTTGTGCTGTGGCAGGCGCTCTATCCCCGGGTCTTGTGGCCGCTCATCACCCAGGCGGCCGCCCGCGACGGCGTCGATCCGAATCTGATCGCCGGCGTGATTCGCGAAGAGAGCCGGTTCGACACCACCGCGGCCTCGGCGGCCGGCGCCTACGGGCTCATGCAGTTAATGCCGGGGACGGCGCAGAGCACCGCGCGCAGCCTCGGGATGGCGTCCCCGGACCAGCGGGGGCTCGCCGATCCCGCGACGAACATCGCCCTCGGCGCCGCCGTGCTCAAAGCCGAGTTGATGAGGTTCGGACGCGTCGACCTGGCCCTCGCCGCCTACAACGCCGGCCCGGGCGCCGTGCGGCAGTGGCAGGCCGCGCGATCGGGCGCCGACCCGGACACGTTCGTGGAAGCGATTCCGTACGATGAGACGCGCGGATACGTCAAGACCGTCCTGCAGTCGGCCGCGATGTATCGGTGGCTCTATCAGGACGGGCATCCGGCGGCGTCCGCGCCGTAGGCGCGTGCGCGACCCCGGGACTTCGAGGAGGATGTGTTGATGCCCCATTCGCAGGTGCTGCCCTACGGCTCGTGGCCGTCCCCAATCGCGGCGGGTGCGGTCGCCGAGGCGGGAGTCGGCCTTGAGCAGGTGATGCTGGACGGCGACGACGTCTACTGGATCGAAGCGCGGCCGGCCGAGGGCGGCCGGAACGTCGTGGTGCGGCGCTCGGCGTCCGGCCCCGTCGCCGATGTGACGCCGTCCCCCTTCAATGCGCGGAACGGCGTCCACGAGTACGGGGGTGGCGCGTACGCGGTGCGCGGCGCCGTTGTCTTCTTCTCGTCTTTCGACGACGGGCGCCTGTATCGCTGCGGGCCCGGCGAACCGCCGGCCGCGATCACCCCGGACGGCGCGTACCGCTACGCCGATCTCGTCGTCGATCTGCGCCGTGACCGGCTCGTGTGCGTGCGGGAGGATCACACCGTCTCCGACCGGGAGGCCGTGAATACGATCGTGAGCGTTTCCTGCCGGGGCGGGGTGGCGCCGCGGGTGCTCGTCTCGGGCGGTGACTTCTATGCCGCGCCGCGGCTCAGCCCCGACGGCTCGCGTCTCGCGTGGCTGACGTGGAATCTCCCGAACATGCCGTGGGACGGGACCGAATTGTGGGTCGGCGAACTGGCCCGAGACGGTACCGTCGCCGGCGCCCGCCGGGTGGCGGGCGGCCCGGCGGAGTCGGTGATGCAGCCGGAATGGGGGCCCGACGGGACCCTGTACTTTCTCGCCGACCCGACCGGGTGGTGGAACCCGTACCGGTGGCGCGACGGCCGGATCGAGGCGGTGCTGAAGGCGGCGTCCGAGTTCGGGGGGCCGGCGTGGCGGTTCGGGCAGTCGTCGTACGCCGTCGCGCCCGACGGGCGCCTCATCTGTACCCACAAGCGCGAGGGCGCGTGGCACCTGGCCTGGCTCGACCCGGCCCGGGGAGTCTTGGAGCCGATCGCGCTGCCGTACACCTCGCTAGACAGCATCCGGTGCGGCCGTCCCGGGATCGCGTTCGTGGCCGGGTCGCCGACCGAATTTCCGCGGGTCGTGCTGACGGATCTGCGGGCCCGGCGGATCGACGTGCTCCGGACGTCGGCGGTCGCGCCTGCCGATGCCGCGTACTTCTCCCGGCCGGAGGCCATCGAGTTTCCCACCGAGGGCGGCCTGACGGCGCACGCGTTATTCTACGCGCCGGCCAACCCGGACGCGGCGGCGCCGGAGGGCGAGCGGCCGCCGCTCATCGTAAGCGTCCACGGCGGTCCGACGGGCGCCGCGTCCGGGACGCTCAGCCTCGGCGTCCAGTACTGGACGAGCCGCGGCTTCGCGCTCGTCGACGTGAACTACGGCGGCAGCACCGGCTACGGCCGCGCGTACCGGGAGCGGCTGTACGGGCAGTGGGGCGTCGTCGACGTCAACGACGCGATCAACGCGGCCCGCCATCTCGTCGAGCGCGGGCTCGCGGATCCCGATCGGCTGATCATTCACGGCGGCAGCGCCGGCGGGTACACGACGCTGCGCGCGCTCACGGCCCGGGACGTCTTCGCCGCGGGCGCGAGCTACTACGGGATCAGCGATCTCGTCGTGTTTCACGAGGAGACCCACAAGTTCGAGTCGCGGTACGACGAGCACCTGATCGGGCCGTATCCCGACCGGCTGGATCTCTACCGCGAACGCTCGCCGATTCAGACGATCGACGGCCTCCGCGCCCCCCTGATCCTGTTCCAGGGGCTCGAGGACAAGATCGTGCCCCCGAATCAATCGGAGACGATTTTCGAGGCGGCGAAGCGGAAGGGCATTCCCGTTGCCTACATCGCGTATCCCGGCGAGCAGCACGGGTTCCGGCGCGCGGAACACATCAAGCGCACACTGGAGGCGGAAGCGTACTTCTACTCGCGGATCTTCGGCTTCCCGCTGGCCGACGCGGTCGAACCGGTGCCGATCGAGAATCTCGAGAAGGTGCCGGCGCCCGTCCGGCGGGCCCGGCGTCCCGCGGCGGGCGGCCGGGCGCAGCGGACGGGCGACGCGGCG